>NZ_JBQLZL010000098.1:0-30068 GCF_052168255.1 Almyronema sp.
ACGATTCCCGCAACAACCCTGCGGGCACAGAGCCATACAGTACCGACGATTCCCGCAACAACCCTGCAGGTACAGAGCCATTCAATACTAACGGTACCGATGGCACCAACAATCCCAACAATCCGCTCAACAGACCTACAGGTACCGATTCGCTCAACAACAATACTTCTTCTGGCCAATCCAACCAACCGAGTATTACCCGTACGGTCATTGGCAATGACCAAATTGACGTAACCACCATAGATGCTGAGTCGGGTGCTGCCACCCAAACTTCCATCGATTTAGACGCTCAAGGTGGTATTGAAGTTGAAACGCAAGCGCTACCTAGCTCAGAGACAGGACAAAGCCAGCCATAAGCTGCTTTTAGCCCCTGAGGCAGTATTTTACGTTTTGTAACGTTAAACTACTGATAGCTGCCAAGGAGTTTCCTTATGTCTCTTCAAACTACCCCCCAAACTGTCAAGCTTGTTCCTGACGGCCCAACGATTCCGGCTTTGGGGGTGGGCACTTGGGCTTGGGGAGACTCCTGGTTTTGGAACTACGGCAAAGATTACGGTGAAACTGAGGTTCAGCAAGCCTTTGCAGCAGCCTTAGCGTCTGGCGTCAACTTTTTTGATACCGCAGAAATTTATGGTTTTGGTGAATCTGAGCGGTTGCTAGGCCGATTTATTCAGACCGTTGATCAGCCCGTTCATGTGGCGACCAAATACTTTCCCTTGCCTTGGCGGTTTACCGCTCAATCGGTAGCCGAGGCATTAGCCGCTAGCCTCGATCGCCTACAGCTTTCTAGCCTTGCGCTTTATCAGGTGCATTGGCCGTTTGAGTTTTTTATGCAGCAAAAAACGCTGATGACAGCTTTGGCAACAGCCGTGCGACAGGGAAAAATTCAAGCCGTTGGGGTGAGTAATTATTCAGCTCAGCAGATGCGCACAGCCCATCAGTATCTAGCAGAGTTAGGGGTGCCGTTAGCGGTCAACCAAATTCAGTACTCGCTGCTGCATCGTCAACCAGAAACAAAAGGGGTCTTGCCGACAGCCCGCGAACTGGGAGTGACCATTTTGGCTTATAGTCCCTTGGCTCAGGGTCGGCTCACGGGTAAATACACTTTGCAAGCCCAGCAAAAACCCACAGGAGCCCGTCGCTTAGACCCTCGCTTTAACCCAGATGGGTTGGTCAAGATTGAGCTAGTCGTCAAAACGTTGCAAAAAATTGGTGAGAAATACGAGCGTACTCCCGCTCAGGTGGCGCTCAACTGGCTGATTGCTCAAGGCAATATCGTCCCCATTCCAGGTGCCAAAAACGCTAGCCAAGCCAGCCAGAATTCGGGAGCCTTGGGCTGGCAGATGACGCCTGACGAACTGGAACAGCTTAATCGGGTCAGTCAACCCTGGCGCTAAAGCGAACAATAGAGCAATTTTCTAAACTGTCATAGCAACTGTCACTAGTAGACAAAACCTGCTTAAGGTTGTGAGCAAGATATCACCCTCACGGCTAGCAGGTTTTTATGCTTGGCGCTTACATTACTCAGATGGGGCATTGCTTGCCCAACTCGCCCATTACAAACGATCACCTCGAAGATTACCTTGGCAAAGTTAACGGCAAGGCTTCTAAGGTCAAACGCCGGATTTTGCAAAGTAATGGTATTCAGCAGCGCTACTACGCCCTCGATCGCCAGCAAAAGACAACGCATTTGAATCACCAAATGGCAGCGATCGCCATTCGCGATGCCCTGTCAAAGTCTGGATTAGAACCCACTGCTTTTGATCTGCTGTGTGCCGCCACTACCTGGCCTGATCTACTGGTTCCGGGTTTTGCCAGCATGGTACACGGCGAACTCCCAGAGCTAGCCCCTTTAGAGGCAACCTCCCACCAAGGCGTTTGCTGTGCGGGGGTAGCCGCACTCAAATATGCCGCTTCGCAAATTGCCCTAGGGCAAAAACGCAATGCGATCGCCGTCGCCTCTGAACTGGCGTCTCGCTTGTTTAAGCATACTCAGTTTGAATCGCAGCAGGCAGCCGAAGCAGGCAAATTCCTCAGTTTTGACACTGAGTTTCTGCGGTGGATGCTGTCAGATGGGGCTGGCGCTTGCTTGATTCGCGATCGCCCCCAGGCGAGTGGCCTCAGCTTGCGGATTGATTGGATTGAGCTGATTTCCCACGCCAACGCCTATCCGGTCTGCATGTATGCTGGTACCGAAAACGCCTTAGCGGCCAAAAGCTGGCTAGACTATCCCACCTACAGCAAGGCGGCTCAAGTCGGTAGCATCAATTTGCGGCAAAATATTCGTCTGCTCGACCATGTGATCAAGCTAGGAGTTGAAGGTTGGCTGCGGCTGATTGACCTAGGCCGCGTACAGCCCGATCAAATTGACTGGCTTCTGTGCCACTATTCTTCACATTTCTTTCGTAGCCAAATTGTGGAGTTGCTAGAAAAAGCAAACTGCATGATTCCAGAAGAAAAGTGGTTCACCAACCTCTACACCCGAGGCAATACGGGCTGCGCCTCAATTTTTCTGATGCTGGAAGAATTGTTTCATTCTGATCAACTACAACCGGGGCAAAAAATCTTTTGTTTTGTACCCGAAAGTGGCCGTTTCACCACCGCTTATATGTTGCTGACGGTTGTAGCGGCAGATCCTCAAGCCCTGCCACCCTTACCCCATCAAGAAGCCGTTGACCCCAGGCAGGTCGAAGACGCTACCGCCAACTATTTACGACTTCAAACAGGCTGTAGTGGCTCAGGGGTTGAATCTGCCAATCTCCCAGCGCCAAGCTTCACGGCTGAAACTTCGCCTTTGCTCCGTCAGCTAATGCTGACCTGGCTTGACTTTGAACGACGCTTACAGTCAGTCCCTATTGTCCGTCGGTTAAACCGAGGCGAGTTTACCCTGGCCGACTATCAGGCACTGCTACGCAACTTACGGCCTCAAGTCGTAGACGGTGCCCGCTGGATTGCCCGCGCTGCCTCAAATATGAGCGATTTTCGGTTGCGATCGCTCTTTATTGGCCATGCTCAAGACGAACACCGCGATTTTCAAATGTTAGAGCGTAACTATGTAGCGGTGGGGGGAAATCTAGCTGACATCGTAGCAGCGGAGAAAAACATTGGCAGCGAAGCCCTTTCTGCCTTTATCTTTCACCAAGCTTCTCAAGCAAACCCCGTCGATCTCATAGGTAGCCTGTTTATCATCGAAGGGCTAGGAAACCGCTTAGCTGGTCAGTGGGCCAACCAAATTCAGCAAACGCTCGGCCTTAGCCGCGATCAGGTTTCTTTTCTGGCCTATCACAGTGACAATGACGCCGCCCATATCGGCAAGTTAGAGCCGCTCTTAAAAGCCGACTGGCTCACGCCAGAGCTGATTCGACGCATTGTTAAAACAGCCCAGGTGACAGCCCGACTCTACTTACTGCAATTAGAGGAGATTCAGTAATGTCACAGGTTTCAGAAACCCCTCTCTCTCAATCTACCGTCGCCAATTCTGCTTACGATCGCACCAATCCTAATGCTTGGGATGTTTTGTACTTAGATCAGGCAATTCCAGTCGATGCGGTAGCCAAGGCTTACATGATTCGCGATCTCAAAAGCTGGAGCCGCATTTATCTGCTATTTTCCATCCGCCTGATCGCCAACTGCTTGTTGGCAGTCATTCTAACCTGCAAACGTTTGCTGCCGTTTCAGTTTCATACTTACGGTTTAATGCATCGTTCGGCCACTTGGTTTCTTAAAACCTGGGTGTCGCCAGAAGCTTGCTACCTGATTGTGCGCCACATTGGTTTGGGTTCTAACATCATCAATTTCTTAATTGACAATGGGCCAGATCCAGCCATCAAGCGATCGCAGCTTTACCCCCAAACAGTAGACGACCTCACCGACAATGCTTTTCTAGAACATGATCTGATTCTCTACAACTTTGTTTACGATTTTCATCAAGCCCAGCAGAGCAACCCCACCTGGCTAACGCAAGTTCGCCACCGGGGGATCTGCTACGACAGCATCCAACCCATCACTCCAGACATTGACTTCACTCGGCGCTGGCACCGCTTGCTCGATTTAGAATCGGCCATCGAATTGTTTAAGGTGTTTTATTCGCTCTGCCTAACCAGCGCAGAATTTGAGCGAGCCGTACTATCTTTACAATTTGATGAAAACTTTGGCTGCTATGTCAGTGCGATTACAGATGACTATCGCTGGAACCATGTGATTTCAAATCGTCATCCCCTAGCACCCAACAGCCCCTTTGCCGCCGCTCGTGATTTGCTGCTCCACGGAATTACAACTGAATACCTGCACCGCTACTTAGAAGTGCAAAAAGAACAGACGACCTAGCACGGATGAGAGTCGTATCAAGCCACCAATAGCCTCAGTGATTTTGCTTATTTTCGTCCACTGGCTTGATGCAAAAAATACGGTCTTCTGCCCCTGCCGTTGGGTAGTATCTAGGTATGCCTCAGCATCCCTTTTGCAGGCAATCTCAGGGCCGGAATCGCAATATCATGTCAAAACAGCAGTATGTAGAACTCCTGACGCGAGGGGCTTCTGCCTGGAACGATTGGCGATCGCAGTTTATTCGACAACCCGCAAGTGCAGTTGCCTTAACCCCCCTCGACTTAAGAGAAGTGGTTTTGGCTAAAGCAGATTTAAAACAAATTGACCTCAGCTACGCCGACTGCTGCATGGTCAATCTGCACAACACCGATCTGCGTCGCGCCAATCTTAAAGAAGCTTTACTGTATACAGCTGATCTGTCTCAAGCAGATTTAACAGAAGCCAATCTGGTAGGAGCCGATTTGCGAGAGGCGTGCTTAGAGCAGGCTAATCTGCGGTGGGCTTTGTTAGATGCGGCTGTATTGTCGATGGCGGAACTAGGCGGCAGCCATTTGCGAGAGGCCAGTCTGCGCAACGCCAACCTCAGCCAAAGCCGTCTGCGCGGTACAGACTGCTGCATGGCTGATTTCACTGAAAGCAACTTACAACAGGCAGACCTCACGGACGGCACGTTTTATACTGCCAATTTTCAAGGGGCTAACCTCAAAAAAACCAATTTAACTCGGGCTGATCTTCGCGAAGCCCACTGTGTTCAGGCTAACTTTCAAGATGCGATCGCCCATCAGGCCAACTTCAGTTTGGGCAGCTTCTCCCTGGCAAATTTAGTAGGGGCAACTTTATGCGAAGCCGACTTACACTTAGCCAACCTCAGTATTGCCAATCTGTGTATGGCCAATTTACGACAGGCTAACCTGATCGGCACTGTCCTTTTTGGAGCCAATCTCATTGGCTCTAATCTGCATCAGGCCAATCTAGCCTATGCCAATCTGGCAGAAACCGATCTGCGCGAAGCCATGCTGAACGGAGCCAACCTGTCGAATGCTAGCCTCAAGCGAGCCAACCTCAGTATGGCCAACCTCAGAGACGCCGACCTCACCAATGCCGATTTGCGCTACGCCAATTTGAGTGACACCAACTTGGCAGAAGCCAAGCTTAAAGGCGCTCAGTTAAAAGGCGCTATTTTGCCCGACGGCAGCCAGCACGATTAAGCAAGGGGTGCCAAACGTTCGGCAATGACGGCATAAAACGGGTCACCACCAACCCCTAGCATTTGCAAAAAGCTAGGCACCTGAGAAACGTTTTCAATGACTTCAGGCTGACCAAAGCCGGAAACCGAACCGAAATAGCGCTTAACTAAGGCCACTCGGCCTGATTCACTGTTGTCCCGCCAAGCGGCGATCGCCTTTTGGTAGAACATGCGGTTAGAAAAGCTGATAATAGCCAATCCACCGGGCTTGAGTACCCGGTAGATTTCGGCAAAGACCTTTTCGGGATACTGCAAATACTGCACCGAAACCGCATTCAGCACAGCATCAAAGGTTTGGTCGGCTAGCGGCAGGGTTTGATTTTCGTTTAAGTTCTGCACAAAATAGTGGTCTAAGCGTGGGTTTTTAGCCAGTTCCGCTGCGTTTAAACCATGCCCTTCGACATGCTCAAAGGTGAGATCATCCGGCAGGTGCGAAACCCAACTACTCATCAGGTCTAGAATGCGACTGTGAGACGACAAGCGATCGCGGTAGAGATGACCGAGCTGCTGAATAAAGCCTTCATCCACATGGGTAACGAAGCGAGGCAGATCATAAAATGTCTCGTCGTTGGCAAAATCTAGCTTTTGGCGCTGTTCGGGAGTGAGCAGCATAGCGTGATCCTTAGCCCTAAAGAACTGTTGTCTAGTGTAGAAAATTTAGCCGCCTACAGCAGCGCTGAGGCGTTGATTGGCCGCTTGCAGGTCAAAGCGATCGGGGTCAAAATCGCTACCGACCCAGTCCCACAAGGCCAAATAGTCTGGATCTTCCGGGTCATTGAGCCGCTCTAGCAGTTCTTCATATCCCCAGATGCCGCCGCTGTTTTCGGGTGGGCAAGCTAGCGCCCCGTCAAGGCAGCAGGGATAGCTTTGCTGCGGCGCTAGCGGTAAGATGGCTTCTACCCAAATGCGGTGTAGCCAACCGTCGCCAAAGTCATAAAAGTAGGTAAACTGCGTTTGGGCTTGCGGAATTAGTTCGCCCAGATAAACCTGTTGTTCATCCTTGAGCGACCGATCAAGTTCAGGGTCAAGCAGGCCATAGCGATCGCCGTCAATCTTAAACTCATGCGGGTGTAGATTTTGCCAGCCCATCACCGCCTGCACAATGACGTGAAGCTGAGCCAGTGAGCTATCGGCTCTCACCTGGCAACGCCGCCAAATCGCAGGGTCACTGTCGATAAGGGTGACAACCAGTTGATAAATTTGAGCCTGATCCACAGCTTCTCCTTAGAGCGTTTTCTATCAAATGTTGACGCGTTTCTGCGCCAGTTTGGGGCGACCCAGCGATCGCACACATGACCTCAGCCGTCAGGTTGCCCGGTTGCCTTCCTCGTCTTTATGGGTATACATATCGCGCGGGCTTACCAATTCGCCCATGCGCCGCCGCTCGTTGCGGTAGGCATTTTCGGTATATTTGTCGTCGCTGTATTTACCTAGGCCAACCGTTGCGTACTCCTCCTCCCGCACGCCGCGCCTATCGTCCTCAGAGCCATAGGGGCGATCGACTCCGTGTACAGCGTCTTCATCTGAGATTAGGTCGTTCTTTTCACTCTCCCCACTCTGAAAGTGGTAGGTGTGGACGAGTTCATGGAACAGGGTGATATCAGTGCGCTCATTTTCTTGCCAGGGGTTATGCGCTTTTAGCGCCTCAAACTGCCTAATAGCACCCCCCTCTTGGCGCTCCTGGGTATCTCGGTTCTTAAAATACTGCGGCGTGTAGTCAACGTAAGGGTTCTGGGTGCCTTTGCTTTCGGCAGCAGTCGGATTTTTGTATTGGCTGTAGGCGTTTATCGTCACCTTCTTAGCGCTCGTTTCTAACGAGGTCTTGGCGATCGCTTTGAGCAGGTCACGCCCTACACCCGTTTGGGCAATCTTCACCAGATCTTTCATAGTCTCTTTCTTGATAATCCGCTTGACCAAAGCGTTATATTCCTTCTGGGGTTCCTGGGTCGCCTCGTCTAGTTCATCCCTGCGGCTCCTCGCCTGAGCGAGTTGTTGACTGGCAACTTCAAGCGCTTTCTTCTCTTTCTCAATCACTTGATTAGCCACCTGCAAATCAAGGGCGTCTTTTTCTGGGTCGAGCGATTCTAGGGCTTTACTTTTCTGCTTTATCGAAGTTTCCAGTCGAATTTTTTCGTCAAATGCCTGATCAAATTCCTTTTGGATTAACTCGCGCTGAGTCTCCATCTTGCGAATTTTCAACTCTAGCACCAAAACTTCGGGGGGGATGGATTCACCAAGTTCAGCGCTACGCTTGGCGAGATCATAGGTGCCGTAGGACATATCCGGGGCAATCACCAAGTTCGACTCATTAGCAAAATAGATGTCGTTCAGAAGAGCCGTAATTTCAACCAGTTTGTCCTGCGTGATCTGGTTGGGCCGCGTTGCCTCGCTTGGGCTGTCAACCACTTCAAACGATCCGGCGATGAGTGAATTTAACGCTTTTTCATCCTCCAAATCCTGAGCGGCGATTTGGGTCGAGATCTTATCAGTGGCGTAATAGACAGTCTTCAGGCTTTTCAGGATGGATTCGTACTGAGATTCTTCATAGGTGCCGCTTGTGAGCTGGGTGAACTGTTGCGCTAAATTCTGAAGGCGTTCGCCGTACTGATCATGGTTGTGATAGCCCCGCATGCCGTCAAGCGCCTCGCCTGTGCGCTTCTCCAGATCCAGCAGTGTGGTTTCTTGATCGTTGTAGGACTTAAAGCTGCCCCAAAAACCGCTGAAGCGGGTAAAGCTCATGGGCTGGATCATCACATTTCCGACCGATGCAGTTGGGGTTTCGGTGGTCTGCGCTTTTGCCTCTATGGACGGTGATGATCGCATCATCGCCCCCCCTTTCTGCTGACCTTTACGGGGCCATTCAGGGGTAATCAATGGTGAACTTCCCTCTGGAAACACGCTCAGGCGCATCGGGTCAAAGCCCATCGTTCTTGCCTGCGCTAGCTGCGCTTGCACATTGGGAGCCGACGTTTGCCTGTTGACAGGGGCAAAAGGACGACTCGCAAAAGGAGCCGTCGCGGCGAAGTAATTTGGCTCGGCATGGTTGAAGGGAGAGGACTCAAACGGGTTCGCAGCCAGATCCAAGGTCGCCGCTGATGCCTGGTGGCCAAGCTGAGGTTTTTTTATCACAGCAGCGGCAGTAGCAGGGTGCCGTTTAGAAGCGCGATGGGGCATAGCTATTCTCAAGCCGCAGTAGAGCAAGCCATCTTTCTTATACCCCACCGTTCTGCCTTTAAGCTACTAAATCCCCAACTTGTGCGGATTTCTCAATGCAACCATGATGTTTTGTTTAACTCAATGCCCTCTATAGCTGATTGCCATGTTCAATCGTCCAGTCTTGGCCTAGCTGAATGGTAATGTCAGAATCTAGGTTGCCAGTGCTCTCTACCCGTACTTCGCCAATACCTAGAAAACGGTGCAAGGTTTCGGCGCTATCAAGGTCGCCTTGTTGAGCGATAATGCGCGTTACGTCTAGGGTTTCATTCCAATCGCGATCGATAAAGACGTTGGAATAGCCACTGTCATAGAGTGCATCAATCAAAGATTGCACAGCAATTTCGTCTCCGGTGCTATCTTGCACCGCCACTCGCACGTAAGAAGGATCGGCGGCTGTTTGATACTGACCAATGCCATGGCCAAAATACTGCTCAACTAGCGTGTCAATTTCTCGGTAGTTGGGTAGCCAGTAACTAAGTTCGTACTCTTCTGGTGAGCTGAAGTCCCCAGGCAACATCAGCATCTGTACGTTTGAACGGTTGGTTTGGGCTGCGTACCCCACCAGTGCTAGCAGTTCTTCGACGCTGAGATTGGTGTCTACGTTGTTTTGAATCACTGAAAGAATTTTGGGCAGGCGGGCGATCGTGGCCGGATTGAGGGTTTGTTCTACCAAAGCCCGCATCAACATTTGTTGTCGCTGAATGCGGCCAATGTCGCCATAGTCGTCGTAGCGGAAGCGCAAAAACTGGAGCGCCTGATCGCCATCAAGCTGTTGTTCCCCTGCTTTGAGGTTGATGTAGAGATGCTGGCTGTCATCCTGGTACTTCATATCTTTGGGAACGTTTACTTTCACGCCACCCAAAGCGTCTACCAGTTTTTCAACCCCCTGCACGTTGATACGTACATAGCGATCGATCGCCACACCCCCTAGCAGCTCACTAATCGCTCTAGCACTGAGGGCAGGCCCACCATCACGATTGGCTTCATTAATTTTGGTCATCAACCCCTCGATACGGGTGCGGGTATCGCGAGGAATAGAGAGGACGACTAACTGCTCTGTATCAGGGCTGAAACGAATCAGCAGCATTGTGTCAGATAAGCCTTCAAAAGAGTTGACTAGGGCGTGATAGCCCAGGTTTTCAACTTCTTCAGGGGGAGTGTCTAGGTCTGTGCTGAGAACTTTGACACCCAAAACTAAAATGTTGACCGGGCGGGTTAGGCGCGGCAGGCGTAAGTTGCTTCCAGTCGAAATTGGATCGCCTTGGCTAAAAACTTCGGCTTCTTCAGCAGACAGTTCACTTTGAAGTAGCGGCGTGCTGGAGAGCGAAACCGCTAGCAACGCGCCTGCCGTTGCCGAAAATGAAGCAACTCCCGCCAAGACAATACTTACCCCAAGCCATCGAGGAATTCTACCTCGGTGCTTTTTAGCCGTGGATCTAACAGACGATTTATGGGGCTTTTTAGAACTAGACACAAGCTACCTCAGTCGGACAGCGAGGGAATTAAAGATAAAGGAAAAATAGCCTTGAGCAGTGGTCGCTGCCGCTTATTTTTAGCAGCATGTTAGCAGGCTTTCAGGAATTTGTCGCAAATTGCTACTTGCCTTGCAAAAGCGGCCAGAGCTGACCTCAAAGTCAAAGCTGCGATCGCGACTTGGCTGAGCCTAAAGCATTCAGTCCGACAGCTTTGAGCCGTTCAATCAGCGACCCACAGCTAGCTTTTAGGCGAACTAAAACTAGGGTAAGCGATCGCTGAACTGACTCAACCCTGGTAGCTTAACCGATTTACCCCGCCACAGCCGCAAAATCAGCCAGAGGTTCACCAGAAAATAACCAGAACCAATTAAACTGCTGGTGACCAACAACCGTAAAGCGGCTGTTTCTGAAAGGTTTGCCCCGGTGCCCAACACCAGGTAAGCACTCAGCCAGCTCAAAGCCAAAACAACCGCAAGCTTACTAACAGATTGCTCTTGGCGATCGCCCTGCTTGAGCGATAGCGTCCACAGGGCCGGGAAAAAGCCAAAGACAGGGATGAGGTAAAGGGAAAGCTTGACACGGTTGGGCATGGGGAGTAGTAGAAGGTGGTGAGTAAGGAGAGTGGGGTGTTCCTGATTTTAGCGAAGACCCTGGGGTGACGTTGCTGAGGCAAGAATTGGTCATCTGCACACCTCCATCTCTTCTATCTTCCCCATCTTTTCCCCCTCCCTCTCCCCTCTGCCTCTCCCCCATCGCTTCCCTCTCCCCCATCTTTTCCCCCTCCCTCTTCCTCATCGCCTCCCGCTTTCTCTATTCTCCTAAAATCAGCTCTAAGCGGCGCTGTGACTGCTGTAAGGCTTCCTGCGGTGGTGTACCTAACAAAGCAGCTTCGATCGCGCGGCCAAAGTTTTCTGAAAGATAGGTGTAGCCAGGAATGATAGGCCGCGATCGCGCCCAGTCCATTTGTTTGAGAAATACTTGCAGGGTGGGATTGTCTTTGACGAATTGCTGGTAGGCAGGGCTGGCGCGAACGGTCAGATTGGCTGGCAGGTAGCCAGTCTCTAGCGCCCAGGTTTGCTGAAAATCTGAGCTTAAAATATAGTCGAGAAATTCATAAGCGGCTTGGGTTTTGGCGGGTGTGGTTTGCCCCAGAAAAAAACTTTCCCCGCCGACTACAGCGGCAGGCTGCTCACTTATTGGCAAGGGAAACACATCAAAGTCAATGCCCGCATCTCGTAGCTGCGGCAATGTCCACGGCCCGGTAATTTGCATCGCCACGTTACCAGCAATAAAGCTATCAATTTCAAAACCCCGCTCAGGCGAAGACAGCACGGCGGCACCATCTTGCACCAGATCAGCGCCGAGCTGAAGCGCAGCGATCGCACCGGGATTGACCAAATCGGGCTGGCTTCCGGTCGCTAGACGCCCCCCAGCACTATAAACAAAAGGCAGCCAGACAAAGACAGTCCATTCGCCTTTGCCCAGCGAAAGAAAAATACCGTGCTGGTCGGCGCGGCCATCGCCATCGGTATCTTGGGTGAGTTGTTGAGCGGCAGAGCGAAAGTCGGCCCAGGTTCGGGGAACTTGATCAATGCCAGCAGCTTGAAACAGGCTGGGACGATAGAAAATGGCCGCATTGTTGGTAGCGAAAGGAACTGACCAAATATGCCCTTCTAGGCTCATGGTTTCTATCAGCGCTGGGTCGAGCTGGTCTTTATAGGGCGATCGCTGCCACCAGTCATCAAGCGGTTGAATCGCCGCTAGCTCTACGAGTTGCCCGGTAAGGGTTGGCACGTACCAAAGCAAGTCGGGGGCAGCATTGCCGACAACCGCTGTCAGAATTTTAGGAATTTGCTGATCGGGCTGACCGACATAGAGACTTTCAACCTCAATGTCAGGGTGCGTCTGGTTAAAGCGTTGCACTAAGGTCTGAAACACCTCGCGGTTACTGGGGGGGCTAATTCCCTGCCAGAGGGTTAAATGCACCCTAGAGGGGCGATCGCTAGCCGATTCACAGCCGCTTATCAGCAAGCTGCTAACCAGTAAACCTATCAAGAGCGATCGCAAAAGTTGACGCATAACATCTGCTGCTTAAAGTTGCCTTCTATGTTACTTTTTCCAGGGCAAACCTCTCATTCCACCCAGCCTAAAGTCATGGAAGGGATCTCAAGCTTAGAAATACTGACAGGACAGCTCCAGGCCATTTCATTGGGGCTAATGCTTAGACTGCTGAGTGGTATCGCTATCTTGTTTGTCGGTCGTTGGGGAGCCAACTTCTTGCAGCGTTTGCTCAAACGATTGCTGCTACGAGCAGGCATTGAAGCAACGCTAATCGCCTTTGCCAGTAATGTGGTGTACTACGGCATTGTCAGCTTTGCCGTGTTAATTGCCTTGGGGCAGATGGGCATTGAAACGACTTCTTTGATTGCAGCGGTTGGTGCAGCCGGACTTGCCGTGGGGCTGGCTCTGCAAGGGTCACTCTCTAACTTTGCCGCCGGAGCGCTGATTATTTTATTTCATCCTTTTCGCGTTGGAGATTGGATCGAAGGGTGTGAAGCTTCAGGTTACGTCGAAGATATTCAGCTCCTGACAACTGTGATTCGGACTTTAGATAACAAAACAGTAATCGTACCTAACAGCAACTTGATGAGTCACAACATCACCAACTATTCGGCTCAGGGAAAATTGCGGGTTGATCTAAAGGTGGGCGTTGCCTATAGCGAAGACATTGATCGCGTCAAGCAGGTCATTCAATCAGAACTGGCAAAAGACAGCCGCATTTTAACCGAGCCTAGCCCTATGGTAGGCGTCGTTGAACTTGCAGACAGCAGCGTTAACTTTGCTATTCGTCCCTGGACACGCACCGAAAACTATTGGCCTGTCTATTTCAGCACCTTAGAAAATGTGAAAAAGCGCTTAGACGCAGAAGGAATTACCATTCCGTTTCCTCAGCGAGATGTGCATCTTGTTCACACCAACCAACGCTAAGGTAGCACCAGCCAGACAACGGGTTTTTAGCCTGCTGGCTGACGGCTTCGTTAACCACAAATGATCAGCAAGGGCGACAAGCGAGTTGAAGTAGCCAAGCATCCATCAGCATTTAGCAGGCGATTGGCGCACAACCGCAGACACTCAAACACTTGCGGCCACGTTTTTATGATCCGCCTGTGAAGACATCCTCGCCTCGGCTCAGTTCCGCCAAAAGTGGTTCGGTTGCTACCAATAGGATCCTTTTGAAAGCGCTAGGCTAGGAAAATCTAGCTCAGCGGCTATAGGATGAATAACTGTGACGCTTCACAGGGGGGGAGACAACTATTGTGATAAACAGCTTCAATGCCAAGAAAACGCTTGCCGTCAATGGCAAAGACTATCAAATTTATAGCTTGCCAGAGGCGGCTAAAACCTTAGGCGATATTAGCCGCCTGCCCTACAGTCTCAAAGTGTTGCTGGAAAATTTGCTGCGTTATGAAGACGACCGTACCGTCACCGCTGCAGACATAAAAGCGATCGCCGACTGGCTACACGCTAGAACCTCTGATCGCGAAATTGCCTACCGTCCGGCACGCGTCTTAATGCAAGACTTTACTGGCGTTCCGGCTGTCGTAGACTTAGCTGCTATGCGTGATGCGATGGTAGCGCTGGGTAGCAACCCTGACAAAATCAATCCCCTCTCGCCCGTTGATCTGGTGATTGACCACTCGGTCATGGTTGATGCCTTTGGCTCTGAAGACGCTTTTAGCGAAAACGTCAAACAGGAATTTCAGCGTAACCACGAACGCTACGCCTTCTTGCGCTGGGGACAAAAAGCCTTTGACAACTTTCGGGTTGTGCCACCCGGTACGGGCATCTGTCACCAAGTCAACTTAGAGTACTTGGCTCAGGTGGTTTGGACTAAGACAGCTAACGGCGAAACAGTAGCTTATCCCGATACCCTTGTTGGCACCGATAGCCATACCACTATGATTAACGGCTTAGCGGTCTTGGGCTGGGGTGTAGGTGGTATTGAAGCCGAAGCAGCCATGCTGGGCCAGCCTATTTCGATGGTAGTGCCTGAAGTGGTGGGCTTTAAGCTAACGGGTCAGCTCCCTGAAGGAGCCACAGCCACCGACCTAGTGCTAACCGTGGTGCAGATGCTGCGGCAAAAAGGCGTAGTGGGCAAATTTGTTGAATTTTATGGTAACGGCCTGGATCATTTAACCCTGGCCGATCGCGCCACTATCAGCAACATGGCTCCTGAGTATGGCGCTACCTGTGGCTTTTTCCCCATTGACGAAGAAACCATCACCTATCTGCATTTCACAGGCCGCGAGGCTGACCGTATTGCCCTGGTTGAAGCTTACGCCAAAGAGCAAGGACTCTGGCGCTATGCTGACATGCCCGATCCGCTTTTTACCGACACGCTCGAACTCGATCTTGCGACGGTTGAGCCGTCCCTAGCTGGCCCCAAACGGCCTCAAGACCGGGTGCTGCTGTCTCAACTAGCCGAGCAGTTTAGAACCTCTGATTTTCCCAGTTTTAGTGGCTTAGCTTCTTATGCTGACAAGCGTTCAGCCGCCGTAGAGGGTGAATCTTATGACCTCACCGACGGTGCTGTCGTCATTGCCGCCATCACTAGCTGCACCAATACGTCTAACCCTTCTGTGATGATTGGTGCGGGTCTAGTTGCCCGCAAAGCCCGCGAAAAGGGTTTAACGGTTAAACCCTGGGTGAAAACGTCATTAGCACCCGGCAGTCAGGTTGTTTCTGACTATTTAGAGCGGGCAGGCTTACAAGCCGATTTGGACGAATTGGGCTTTAATCTGGTGGGTTATGGCTGTACCACCTGCATTGGTAATTCTGGGCCGCTGCCTCAGCCAATTGTGAAGGCGATTGAAGGGGAAGATCTAGTCGTCGGGGCTGTGCTGTCGGGCAATCGCAACTTTGAAGGCCGGGTTAGTCCTTATACCAAAGCAAACTATCTAGCCTCACCGCCTTTAGTGGTGGCGTATGCGATCGCAGGTAACCTGGCAATTGATTTGCTCAACGACCCCATTGGTCAAGATGCCGCTGGGCGTCCTGTCTACCTCAAAGACATTTGGCCCACGACGGCTGAAATTCGCCAAGTCATGCAGGCTTCGCTTACCCCAGAGATGTACCAGAGCCGCTACAGCAACGTCTTTAGCGGCACCGCCGCTTGGCAGCAAATCGCAGCGGCTGATAGCCAAACCTATCCCTGGCAATCTGACAGTACCTATGTGCAAAACCCGCCTTTCTTTGCAGACATGCAACCGACCGTAGGCGATCGCGCCATTGCTGACATTCACGGAGCGCGGCCACTGGCGCTTTTAGGAGACAGCATCACTACCGACCATATTTCTCCTGCCGGATCGATCAAGCCAGATAGCCCCGCAGGGCATTATTTGGTGAATCACCAGGTCACACCAGGTGACTTCAACTCCTTTGGTTCGCGTCGGGGCAACCATGAAGTGATGATGCGCGGCACCTTTGCCAATATTCGCCTACGTAACGAGTTGGCTCCAGGCACATCCGGGGGAGTGACGCAATACATGCCTGCTGGCGAAGAAATGTCTATCTACGACGCCGCCATGAAGTACGTGGCCGCCGATACCCCACTCATCATCTTTGCCGGGAAAGAGTATGGCACCGGATCGTCACGCGACTGGGCAGCCAAAGGAACGCGCCTGCTAGGCGTCAAAGCTGTGGTTGCCGAAAGTTATGAACGAATTCATCGCTCTAACCTAGTAGGCATGGGAGTTTTGCCGCTACAGTTTCCTGCCGGAACCAGCCGCAAAACCTTGAACTTAAAGGGAACAGAAACCTTTGATTTACTCGGCTTAAGTGATGGCATCAGCCCCGGCATGGAAGTGATGCTCACCATTCACCGCGCCGATAGCACCCAGGAACAAACGCCCCTGATTTGCCGAATTGACACAGATGAAGAGGTGGAATACTACCGTAATGGCGGTATTTTGCACTACGTTTTGCGGCAATTACTGACGGCTGAATAATCAAAATCTGCCAACAACAACCGTTTAGGGTGAGTTAGCTCACCCTTTTTTATTGGCTAAGTTCGATTGAGTCACGCGGGTTGCAACTTTAAGAAAGTTCAGCCCAGCCAATAGAGCGATCGCTAAAGGCAGGCAGAAGAATGAGGGCAAAGGGCAAAAGGAAAGGTTTTTTGTCAGTGGCTTTGAGCAACTTGAATGCCAATTCTGGCGGTTACCGCTATAAAAACAAAATAAAAAATAATTGATAGGCTGCGATTATTGAATATTTTGAATCATGAGAAGCTCTATTGATCGGCTGGTCTATGCGCTTGAGCTTATATTCTTTTGCCAGATAACGTTGTGAAAAGACTCGATAAACCGCTAAGCTTAGGCTTAAATCTAATATTTCTAATCTTTTCTTTAAACCTTAACGAAGAATTGGCATTGGCGAAAAATGCAGCATCGGGGCTAAATCAAGATGGAAATTGAAGAACAGGTCAACCAGCAGCGCGTTAAGCATGTGATTGATAGTTATCAGCTATTTGGTGAAGAATGGGCGGCTTTTGAGGTTTGTCTAGATCGAATTTTGCAACGCTATCCCACACCTTTAGTTGAACTGGCATTGACTGAAATTTTGGTTCAAAATTGGCTACGCTATCCGCTGGTGCGGGGGTTAGCGTTCTTAAATCAAGTCCACGAAAAGCTCAAAACTTGGGAAACTCAACCCATTACCAGTGCCATCACCCCTATCCAGTTTCAGCTCATTACCGGACTTGACCCTAGCCCGATTTTCGCCTTGGCTTATGCCCATTCTTCAGATGCTGCGGCTTGGTCTTAACTTGTGAGCCAGCTTGGGCGATCGCCCCAATGCCCAGCACTGAAATGCGTTGCCGTCGCAACGTGTTAGCCGCCGAGATAGCCGTCGCCCCGGTGGTATAAATGTCATCCACCAGCAGCACGCGGGTTGCAGAGCGGCGTTTTTGCCAATAAGACCCTAGAGCAAACGCCTGAGCCAGGTTGTGCCAGCGAGCCTCGGCTCCCAAACCAAACTGAGCTTCGGTCAAGCGGATACGCTGCAAACCATCCGCCGCTAGGGGCAACCTGGTAACGCGGCAAAACCCTTGCGCAATTAATTCAGCTTGGTTGTAGCCACGCTGCTTGAGTTTGTCAGGATGGAGCGGAATCGGCACCACAGTCAGAGGGATTTGTTGTAGCCCTTGCTGCTGCTGCCAGAGGGTACCTAGCCAGCGCCCCAGGGCTAAACCGATTTGAGGCTGCTGCTGATATTTCAACGCAGCGATCGCCTGTTTGAGCGCACCTTCGTAGTGCCCCCAGGCAATGACAGGCAGCGGACTTTGCCAATTGACAGGAACAGAAGCCATCTGTTGCTGTTGCAGGTTGGCGGTACAGGTAAGACAAAACTCTTGGGACGACGGGCGATCGCAAAGTGGACAATGCCCTTGCAAAAAGAGGTTGAGTGCGGCTGTTAAAGGCGATCGCCCTGCCGCTAGCAAATTTAACATGATGCCCCCACAAAGCTAAACGGGTCGATCATGCCGACATGTCCTTATCAGTGCCCCCCGCAAAAGCCAGGATTTTTTACCGGGGGGCTTCAGCCTTGTCCGTAAAAATGTCGGCGGCAAGCAGCATCATTACGCCGCCGCTTCAGGTTTCTTGATAAGCTGAAAAACTGGACCTTCATCTCAAAAGCTATGGCTGCGGTTGCTGATTTACCTTCTCCTACCCCCTTTCCTCTAACGGCCATCGTCGATCAAGAGGCCATCAAACTAGCCCTGCTGCTAGCGGCGGTTGATCCAGGCTTGGGTGGTGTGGTAATTGCCGGACGCCGGGGTACTGCCAAATCAGTCATGGCTAGAGCTTTACATGAACTGCTGCCGCCCATTGAAGTTATTGATGGTTCTTGCTGCAACGCCGATCCAGCCAATCCGCGCCACTGGGATGACGAAACCCTAGAACGCTTAGGCAACGAACCCAAAGCGCTAGCTGAACTGCCCACCAAAGTGATTGCGGCTCCCTTTATTCAAATTCCGCTTGGAGTCACAGAAGATCGCCTGCTAGGTTCGGTCGATGTCGCCAAATCAATCAGCCAGGGCGACACGGTTTTTCAACCGGGGTTGCTAGCAGAAGCCAATCGGGGCGTTTTATATGTCGATGAAATCAATCTGCTAGATGACCAAATTTCTAACCTGCTGCTCTCGACGCTGACAGAAGGCCGCAACCTGATTGAGCGGGAAGGAATTAGCTTTCAACACCCCTGTGAACCCCTGCTGATTGCCACTTATAACCCCGAAGAAGGCGCTCTGCGCGACCACTTGCTCGATCGCATTGCCATCGCCCTAGCGGCAGACCAACCGCTTGATCTAGCTAGCCGAGTTGAAGTGGTCGATCGCACTACTCAGTTTAATGACAACCCCTCCGCTTTTCTGGCACAACACGCTGAGGCTATCGACACGCTCAAAACCCAGATCATCTTAGCCAGAGAATGGCTCAAAGACGTACAGATCAGCCGCGAACAGGTGCAATATCTGGTTACCGAAGCGGTGCGAGGGGGCGTTCAAGGGCATCGCGCCGAGCTGTTTGCTCTGCGAGTCGCTAAAGCGAATGCCGCCTTAGAGGGGCGCACTGAGGTCAACGCAGAGGATTTGCGCTGCGCCGTAGAGCTAGTAATTTTGCCGCGATCGCTAGCCATGCAAGCCCCACCGCCAGAGGAAGCGCCACCGCCACCGCCGCCACCCCCCTCAAACCCAGAACCAGAAGACCCCGAAGACAATTTAGAAGACCCCGAAGACAGCGACGAAGACGATTCTGACGAACAGCCAGACGCATCACCGCCGAGTATTCCAGAAGAGTTTGTCTTTGACCCCGAAGGGGTAGTGATTGATCCAGCGGTGCTGCTCTTTGCCCAAGCCATGAGCCGTCAGGGTAAATCTGGCAGCCAGAGCATTATTTTTTCGGACGAACGGGGGCGCTATATCAAGCCAATGCTGCCGCAAGGGCCCGCCCGTCGCATTGCTGTAGATGCCACCCTCCGCGCTGCTTCGCCTTACCAAAAAGCCCGCCGTGCCCGCCAGCCTGAGCGTCGAGTCATTGTTGAGCCAGGGGATATTCGGGCGAAAAAGCTAGCTCGCAAAGCTGGTTCGCTGGTTGTTTTTCTGGTAGATGCGTCGGGTTCGATGGCGCTAAACCGTATGCAGTCTGCAAAGGGTGCTGTTTTGCAGTTACTCACTGAAGCTTACCAAAACCGCGATCAGGTAGCGTTGATTCCGTTTCGGGGCGAAAAAGCAGACGTGCTTTTGCCGCCAACGCGGTCGATTGCGGCAGCCCGCCGTCGCCTAGAGCGTCTACCCTGCGGCGGCGGATCGCCTTTAGCGCATGGGTTGACCCAGGCAGTTCGGGTAGGCACCAATGCCCAGCAGTCTGGCGATATTGGCAATGTAGTGATTGTGGCTATTACCGATGGGCGCGGCAATATTCCCTTAGCGCGATCGCTCGGTGAACCCCTAGACGCTGATGAGCCACCCGACATCAAAGCCGAACTCCTCGACATCGCCGCCCGTATCCGCGCCATTGGCTTTCAACTGTTGATTATTGATACGGAGCGCAAGTTTGTTTCAACTGGATTTGGTAAAGAACTGGCTAAAACCGCTGGCGGTAAGTACTATCGCTTGCCCAAAGCAACCGATCAGGCGATCGCCGCTATGGCTCGCGGGGCGATCGCCGATATGCGCACTGCCTAAATGCATTTAGCGATCGCTAGCACGGTAGGATAATAGATCAACGGCTGCAGTGGCTCAGCCTGCTCTGGTTTAGTTGGCTGAGGATGTCTGAAGCGTGCAAAAAAGAGCGCCTAAATCAGCTTGGAAAAATGAACTAGACGACCTTGTGCGTGGACTTTGCGGTGGCTTTTTGTTTGGCACCCCTTTGTTCTACACCATGGAAGTCTGGTGGATTGGCTCAGCGGCTGAACCCCAACTGATGCTACTGGCTCTGTTGATTACTTTCGTTGTTGTGCTTTTGCTCAACCGCACCGAAGGCTTCCGTAAAACTGAAAGCGTTGATTGGCGCAACGCCTGCTTTGATAGCGTAGAAGCGATCGCCATTGGCCTTGTCTGTGCTGGGTGTATGCTGATTCTGCTACGAGAAATTACCTTTTCCACCCAAGTCAAAGAAGCGCTGGGCAAAATCGTTTATAGTGGCATTCCCTTTGCCTTAGGCGTCACCGTAGCCAACCAATATCTCAGCGGTCAAGCCGACAACAATAGCGCTCAAAAGGCGTCTCAGGCGGAACCACCAAGCGATAACCTCAACGAAACCCTAAGCGATATTGGCGTTACCTTAATCGGTGCGATCTTTGTGGCCTTTAACATTGCCCCCACCGAAGAGGTACCCATGCTAGCAACGGCCATCGCTGGCCCCTGGCTCATTGCCATGATTGGAGCTTCTCTGTTCATTTCCTACGGCATTGTTTTTCAGGCCAACTTTGCCCATCAGCCCCAGCGGCGACGGCAAAAGGGTCTTTTTCAAAGCCCGCTAAACGAAACCGTTATTTCTTATCTAGTCTCGCTGATTGCGGCAGGGCTGATGCTCAGCTTCTTTCACCAAATTGAAATGGGTGATCCGCTAACGGTTTGGCTACCCCAAACATTAGTCCTCGGACTACCCGCTAGCATCGGCGGTGCCGCCGGCAGGCTTGTGATATGAATCATGCGTCCCCTGAGTCTAACCCCTCTCCAGAGGTGACTGACCCCAAGCGAACACCAGCAGAATGGGTCAGTTTTGCGATCGCCTCCACCATCCTCATTGGCGTCGTCGGCTTAGCTAGCTACCTCTGGATCGGCACCCCCAAAACCCAAAATCCTCCCCAGCTAAAAGTAACGCAGCAAGCAGCTCGTCAAACCCAAAACCATCAGTTTTATGTCCCCTTTGTTGTCGTCAATCAGGGGGGTCAAACCGTCGATTCGGTGCAGGTAATTGCCGAATTACGCATCAATGGCGAAGTGGCTGAATCGGGCGAGCAGCAGTTTCAGTTTCTCTCAAGCAACGAAACCGAATCGGGTGCTTTTGTTTTCCAGCAAAATCCCAGCCAGGGAGAATTGATCATTCGCATCGCCAGCTACAGCCTGCCCTAATGCCCAGGTTAGAAGATAACCTAAGGACAAACAGGGAAAAAAGAAGGCCATGCATCAAAAACTGCTTCAGACTTGTCCTGATCTGCGCTACCGATTAGCGATACCGCCCTCTTCAAAAACTCGACAAAAATTTAGACTTAACCCGCTTAACCCGTTTTCTCATAGCAAAACCACCCAGCGAAGCGGGCATGCTAAAGACGGGTTATTCAGCTTTCTATCTACGCATGGAAAATGTCGCTGCTGTGAGAGTTGAAGGTCAGCGGGCACTTGCAGCCATTATGTTGACTGATGCAGTCGGTTTCAGTGCGCGCATGTCAGTAAATGAAGAATTGACGCTGAAGCTCATCTGCCAAGACCTCCAACTGATGGAAGAGGTTTGCCAGCAGGCCGAAGGAAAAGTGCTCAAATCAACGGGCGATGGCCTCTTGATGTCTTTTGTCAGCGCTGTTCAGGCCGTGACATGTGCGCTCAAAATCCAAAAGCGCTTGGCTGAACGGCAGGCGATCGATCTCAGCGAACAGCCGCTTGAGCACCGCATTGGCATTCATTTAGGCGATGTCTTTTTTAGCCAGTCAGACGTGATGGGTAACGGTGTTAACATCGCGGCTCGGCTACAGCATCAAGCTGAACCTGGCGGCATTTGTATTTCGCAAACCATTTACGATGTGGTTAAAGTACCGTTGTCGTTGCAAGCTTCCTTTGTTGGCCCCTTGCAGCTCAAAAATATTCGTCAAGCCATTTCGGTTTATCAAATTGCGCCCTACGCTAGAAGGCGGCCTCAGTGTGAAGATCTGACAGAAGCCACGCCCCTCAACTTTGATACCCCTTTAGATGCCACTGTGCAGGCGCTCAAGCAGCATGCCAACAGCCGTCGCATCAAAAAGCTGCTTTTTGGCACCTGTCAGAACGGTTGGGAAAACGATCCTGCTATCTTAGCCAAGTTTGAACTCAAAGAGTTATTACAAACTTTACTCGATCGCTATCCAACCTTAGATGCCCTCAAACAAGCCATCAGCCGCACTGTTTCTGGCCTCAATCGTCAGCAAATCTATGGCGCAGTCGCCGATATCATCGTCACCCAAGTAGAACCGCTTTACCCCAGCCCCGTTACCGCCACCGGACTGGTAATGAATGAAGCCACTCAGCTAGAAGCAGGTTCCCCCGCCAGTAGCTATCAAGCGATCGCTCAAATCATTGAACAATCGCTGCATCGGCTACGGCTAACCAAGCTGCTCTACTGTATTGGTCATGATGTTTGGGAAAACAATTCTCAGACCTTGTCTCAGCTCAACCTGGTGGATTTAGTTGAGCAGGTTCACCAGTTAACCCCCACCCCTAAAGACTTAAAGTATCGACTCAGTCGCATTGTCAGACAGCTCAATCGTCAGGCTGAGTATCGACCTGTTGCCAATACCTTGATCAAGGCTTTCCATCCCCTCTATGCCCAATCTCAGCTAGACCCCACCAGTTTGGGCGCATTCACAAGATGTTCGGAACAGGCTAAAGCCGCCGCAACTCGACTAGAACCTTTTGCCAACTCTGCTGTAGGCGGCGCAACTCAGGCTCATTACAGTGGCTTACGAGTCGCTCAAAGTGAGGTAGACTCAGCCGTTGAGGTGGCTAGCGGCCCCCAAGATCGCAGCAACCTCTTTCCTTTGCGTTTGGAAATTTTGAAGTACACCAATCCCTTACGGGCGAAAATTTTGCTGTTGTCTTGCGTCTACGGGCCGTTTAGCTTTACTGAACCAGAGTGGCGATCGCTGCGCACTAAAACCCTAGAAGACTTGCTGAAAGAAACTTTTGACTATTGCCAAACCTTTGCCGACCTTGAAAGCAGGTTGACTATTTTAGCTCATTGCTTAGATAGCACCGACGAAAATGTGCAAGTAGCGGGTGCGATCGCGCGGGTGATGAAACCCTACTATCCCGTATGACTATCAGTAATTTGTTGGAGCGCTACGCCGCTGGAGCCATTGATTTTCGGGGCATTAATCTAGTCAGTGCTCAACTGGAAAAAGTCGATCTAATTGGGGCAAATCTGGCTAAAGCCGATTTAGAAAATGCCAACTTGATGCTGGCTTACCTCAGTCGAGTCAACTTTTGTCAGGCCAACTTAATGCGGGCGCGACTAGCAGGTGCGAACCTCAATCAGGCCAATTTGGTGCAAGCTAATTTGAGCGACGCCGATTTGCACGGTGCCAGCTTGCAGGGCGCAGCCCTATATGGGGCTGATTTGAGTTTGGCTAATTTGCTCGATGCTAACTTAATAGATGCTGACCTCAGAGACGTTAATCTCAGCGGTGCCAATCTGACCGGGGCTTGTTTGCGCGGGGCTAACCTCCGACAAGAAAACCGCAACGGCAGAGCTTATCTGCGCGGGGCTAACCTCCGACAGGCCGACCTGCAAGGCGCTAACCTGCGCGGCGCTGATCTGGCTAATGCGGATTTGCGCGGAGCCAACCTCAGCGAGGCTTTTCTGCGTGACGCCGACCTCAGCGGCGCTAAGCTGCAAGGCGCTAACTTAGCCCAGGCTTCTTTGAGTGATGCTTTGTTGATTGGGGCAAACCTGGCTGAAGCCAACTTAACAGCGGTTAAAATGCAGCGATCGCAGCTGATGGAAGCTAACCTGGCGCAGGTGATTTTAGCGGAAGCCAACTTGGTAGAAGCAAAACTCAATAGTGCCGATTTGAGCGCGGCCAATCTCACAAAAGCACGCCTCAGCCGCACTGATTTGAGTCGGGCTAACTTTAGCGGAGCCAACCTGAGTTATGCCTTGCTAGTAGACGCCTATTTGGCGCGGGCAAAGCTAGTAGACGCTAATTTAACAGCCGCGCTGCTGACACGCGCCGAACTGAGCAGCGCCGATTTAACCGGAGCCACGTTGACCGGGGCGACACTCCCTGACGGCAGCACCCATCCCTAGCTACACTTTCTCTCCTACAAACGGCGTGGCCCAGTGCTGCCAGTTTTCTTTATTGAACGGCGATCGCCACTGATAAATCAAATCTCGTTCGAGTTGCTGGCGAGCTTTGCGATCCTCAGGGGCGTTGCACCAGAAGCCAATATTAACCGCTGTCGGCAAACCTAGCTGGTTGTGGCAGGAAACATAATTTAAGATGTAGCGCTTACAGTCGTGGACTCCTTTCCAGCGCTGATTTGACTTCACCGTTTCACCCACATAAAGCAAAATTGGCAGCTCAGCATCTACGACAAAGTACAAAGCCGCCACCCCCAAGTCATCAAACTGCCAGCGCCAAAACTCAACATTTTGAGGCCGTAGCCCAAACGGATCAAGATTCTCGGCTCCAGCCGCGATCGCGGCTGGCTCAAACAAATCAATCTGCACAGGAGCCGTCGCTGGTTGCACCTGTTGCTGAAACCGAAAAATCCGTTGTTTCCAGGTGTCTAGTTCAGCCGCACTCAGGGTTAAACCAGGGTGAGCATTTGCATAGCTCGACAACCGAGCGGCCTGATCGGCTGCATAAGATAACAGCGAAGGTTGCTGTGGCATCACTGCATTTGCCTCAAACAAAACTCTACTGGTAGCGTCTTTAACTTTAGCAGACGCTACCAGTAGAGCAGCAAACAGATAAAAAGTGACTAAAGCGTCGTCCTAGCCGCGTCGTCGCTCCAGCAAAATCATCATGAGCAGGCTTAGCAAAATTCTAATTTCTTCTTGCTCATCTAGCATATCGGTTTTTTTGATCGTAAAAATGCGCGAGAAAAAGGCAGGTTGCTTCTCCAAACGCATGACCACACTGCCTTCAGAGCGACTGACCAAATAGCTAGGGTTAAACACATAGCCAGTGAAAATGCCCACAAGCGGAATTTCGGCAAAGAGCGAATCCATCACCTTGACCCAGGGATTTTTCTCACTGATGGTGAAGGTAACCGCATCTTGCTTAAAAATATCGTAGCGAGCCCGCCAAATAGAGCGCCAGCCGTGACGTTTCACCGCTCCAACTTCGCGCTGATAGGGGTCGGTAAAAGCATAGCGGGCTGAAAAATCTAAGATTCGATCGGCTTTAATTTCGTAGCGTAGCTGCGTTTGCTCAGGGTCAGCAAACACGCCAATCGCTTCTTTCAGCTTAAAAAGTTTCTGGCGAATATAAAAAACGACATTTCCCGAAGCATCAGTCACTAAAATTTGCGGCGCTAGCGCCCAAAACTTGAACGTAAGGGTCAAAGGGTATTGCAGCATACGGCGCTCCTTAGTCGCGTCATCAAGGCTTACTTTAGAAATTCCCTAGATGATGACCGATACGCCTAGCTAGTTTTCAGTTGGGGGATATTTTTTACAAAATGTTGTTGGGAATGAGCGTTTACTGCGTCAGGGCACGAATAAACTGCTGTAGCTCCGTCAAAAATCCTTTGCGGGGCGGTTTCTGAGTCGCCGACTGAGCCGCCGCATCGGTGGCAGATTGACCCGCTAAAACCTGGTCTAAAACTTCACTAGACGGTCGTTCGGGAAGTTCAGCCAGGAGGGTGTAATTATCGTCAGCGTCTTCTTGCCAAACTTGCCATCCCCCGGGATAAGACCGTTGAATGGCAGCGCCTTCTAGAGGTTTGAGGTAGTAGCTTGTTTCTAGCGTGCTGAGAAAGCGATCGCGCAACTGCCGTCCTGCATAGCCAATGCCGATGGTGGCGACGTCTTCAAGCCTAGGGTTGAGAATAACAACGGGTCGTCCTAAGGCGTTTTCGACCACCTTTTCTACTTGCGCCACTTCTACGGCAGAGGGTTCTACCACCAAAAATAACTCGTCGTCAGCAGCTAACTGGCCTCTAATTTCGCCCAGTCCTCGAATGGTAAAAGCTGGATTGCCCCAATCGCGTTTGGCAAGCGCCGCTGCCCCCGCATCCGGAAAGAACACGGTAAACTGTAGCCCCATCTGCTCAAACAAGGGATAAAACTGCTGGGCGACTGGCATAATTTGCAGTTCTGGAAAAGCCAGGTCAACCACAATGCGGCTGAGGCCAGCTTGAATCGCATTCTGGGTTGCGGTTTGCGCTTGGGCGATCGCGGCTTCGAGCGTCTTAGGAAGTTCAGCCATAGCTTTTAAAAATGTTTCAACACAGCTTTTTAATCATCGGTTTAGCCAGTTTGGGCGTTGGTTTGCGCCACCCTAGCACGGGACTTTTATTTTCCGCCGAAAGCGTTTGAGAATCAACTTGCCAGCGTTGCGTCAGACAGCCGCCCGTAGCCACCGGGGGGCGATCGCAATAACCACAAGGGCTGAGACACTTCAAGGGCTGAAGGCTCCTGACATGGAAAGCTTTCCTGCTGCTCTCTGCCCTCTACCCTTAGCTATACTTTCTGGCTAGAGTAGGATTTCTTAGCCGTAGTCGCTCGCTAGGATTGGCCTATTCCTTTCCTCACCAATTTTATGGATTTGCAACTGAGCGACAAAACGGCTTTGGTTTCTGGCTCAACTGCCGGAATTGGTTACGCGATCGCGGCTGGGCTGGCTAAAGAAGGGGCAACTGTGATTCTCAACAGCCGTCAGCAAGAGCGGATTGACGCCGCGATCGCTCAACTGCAATCGTCAGGGGTTTCAGGTAAGCTCATGGGGATTGCGGCTGATTTGAGTACAGCGGCAGGAGCCGCCAAGGTGACAGACCAGTTTCCAGCAGTGGATATTTTGGTCAACAACGTGGGGATTTATGAACCCAAACCCTTTGAAGACATCACCGATGAGGAGTGGCTTAACTTTTATCAGGTTAACGTTATGAGCGGTGTACGGCTGTCGCGGGCTTACCTGCCGAAAATGAAGCAGCGCAACTGGGGCCGCATTATCTTTATTTCTAGCGAGTCTGGCGTCCATATTCCAGGGCCGATGGTGCATTATGGCATGACCAAAGCTGCTCAAATTGCGATCGCCCGTGGCCTAGCCGAAACTACTGCCGGAACTCAGGTTACCGTCAACTCGGTGCTAGCAGGGCCAACCTATTCAGAAGGCGTGAGCGAGTTTGTCGAACGCATGGCCGATACCCAGGGTAAGGAGGTAGAAACCGTCGAAGCTGAATTCTTTCAAAAAACCCGCCCTACTTCTTTAATTCAGCGCTTTGCCACCCCTGAAGAAGTGGCTAACTTGGTGGTCTATGTAGCCAGCCCACTAGCGGCTGCCACCAATGGCGCACCGTTGCGGGTTGAAGGCGGCTGTATTAGCGCAGCTTTTTAGCGACTGGTTAAGGCAAATTGCTGGAGCGACGGGCGGCGGGAGATTCTAGCTGGTCAACCCGGTTTTCGAGCTGAACCACCCGCTGCTTCAGCTCGATCGCTAGCGTGGCTAAGTTATCAAACTGTTCTGCTAGTGAAGGCTCTAGAGGGCTAGCCGGGGGAGCAGCAGGCAAACTGGGGGGTCTAGCCGGGGCGGGTCGCGTACGAGTTGCCTGTGATTCTAGCTGGCTCAGACGAGTTCTCACGTTTTGTAGATCAAATTCTAGGCGGGTGACGCGGGAGTTTAAGCCTGAATCGAGTTGGCTAATAGCGGGTAAGGCGATCGCCAACAAGAGGGCGAGGCCAAAGCAAACAATTATCAGCGATCGTCGCATCTGGTTAAAAGACTTTTAAGAAAGGACAGCCGAGCAATGACCAGCCTGTTTAGGCTGAGGTATTGCTATAGCCGCAGGCGCTGAAACCCGCTGCCTTTGGCTACAACAATGGCTCTATTAACCAGTATGACAACCCTGGCAAAGACCTTTGGAGCCAGTTGCGCCAGCCTTTTTAGCTCGTTTGTCATGACTTTGTTATCACAAGGAGCAAAAGCGGGTAGCCTGTAGTCCTAAATTGTCAGGGACTTTGTGACGATTCTTAGCTCAATTTTGTTCTAATTTGTCTCCGCTGGCCTATGATAAGCGCGATAGTGCTCGTCGCTGGCGATCGCTCAGTCTATAACTTCTAGGTGGCAGTATGAAGGATATCCGCAACGCTGTTGTGATTTTGGCCGGCGCTGTTTTGCTAGGCGGCCTTCCGTTCAAGGCGTTCGCTCAAGAAACCCCTCCGCCTGAGTCAGAAGTGATGGAGGAGGAGGTTGACGTTGCTGAACCCGAACCGCTCCCGAACCCTATTGAACTGTATAACCGAGGGGTTGAGCTGTTTGAAGACGGTGACTACGAAGCGTCGATTGCGGTTTTAGATCAAGCGATCGCGCTGAATCCTAATTATGCTGAAGCCTATGGCTATCGCGGGGCTTCCTATGCCTTGCTAGAAGACTGGAATACAGCTTTGGCTAATGTCAATCGGTCGTTGGCGCTCAAACCTGATCTGGCTCCAGCTTATTTTTTACGGGGCTACATCTATTACAAAACCGACGACAACAGACGAGCTATTCAAGACTTTGACCAGGCATTAGCTTACGATCCCACCTATTTCCGCGCCTATCTTTATCGTGGCTATGTCGATGCTAGCTTTGGCAACTACTCAACCGCCATTGATGACTTTACCGCAGCACTTGAGTTAGAACCCGGTTCAGCCGAAGCCTATCTACACCGGGCTGATGCCTATGCTGAGCTAGGTGAGCATCGATCAGCGATCGCTGATTTTACCCAAGCTATTGATATCCGCCGCCAGCGGCAACGACGCAACCTCGAAGCTCATATTGGTCGTGGAGCCTCTTACTACGCCTTGGGGCAGTATGACAAAGCCCTCGAAGATTTAGACTTAGCGGTTCGCTTTGACCCTGACTCCGCCGAAGCCCGCTTTAACCGTAGCTTTGTCTACGTGGCGCAAAATCGCCCGCAACGAGCTATCGAAGAACTTGATCGGGCAATTTTAATTAACGCCGATTATGTAGAAGCCTACCTCAACCGGGGCATTTTACTGGCCGAGCAAGGCAATACCCAAGCAGCCCTCGAAGATTTTGGTCGGGTTCTGGCGATTGATCCGCAGTCGGCAGAAGCCTATAAACGACGGGCTGATGTTCGCCTAGCGGCTAACGATGAAGTAGGAGCCGTCGCTGACTATGCCGAAGCTATCTTTATTGATCCGGGGTATTCTCAAGCTTACAAAGGCCGAGGCGATGCCTGGATTGCATTAGGCGATCGGCAAAATGCTTTGGCTGACTATACACAAGCGATCGACCTACAGCCAACGAATATTGAAGCCTTTAGGGCGAGAGGCGATGTGTTTAATAGCATTGGCAACTATCAGCGCGCCTATGACGATTACACGCGTGTCATTCGCGGGGATGTAGAAGATGCTGAAGTTTATTACAACCGGGCTTTTGCACAGTTGCGCTTGGGCAACACTCAGGGAGCCAGAATTGACTTGCAGCGGGCTTCGGATCTTTACCTATCGACTGGCAATGCCCAAGGCTACCGCGATGTCTTAGACATTATGAGTCAGCTTTAGAACAGTTTTGTCATAAGTGGATGGGCAAAGAACTCTGTTTATGCCCATCCACTGCGAGTCAACCTTGCAACCTCATTAGTTAACTTTTTTAAGCAGCAGGCCAAAGAAGCCAAGGGCTGCTAAACCTGCAATCGGTGTAGACTCTGGAATACCTTCGGCACGAAGGGGGCTAGACTTTTGGCTACGCACCTCTGTATCAATTGAAACTATTTAGAAATTTCACAGAAGCCACTTAAGTATTTGCGAAATTTTATCCAGAAAGAATTTTGGCAGTTTTTTGCTAAGCCAGCAGCCACTATTCGGCGACTGCTGGCAGCG
>NZ_JBQLZL010000098.1:30168-33990 GCF_052168255.1 Almyronema sp.
GCGGTACAAAGAGAATTGCAAATCTGGCCGTTGCAGGCGTCATTCGACGAACAGTGACTGCTGGCAGCGGCGGTACAAAGAGAATTGCAAATCTGGCCGTTGCAGGCGTCATTCGACGAACAGTTTTGACGTATTCCTCAGCCTCGTTACGCTGACGAAACTGAGCCACTGCGATCGCTCGCAAGTCAGGCCAAAGCCGATAAACCACCCAAGGCGTCAACTGCTCTCGATAAGTCATGGTTTTACTCATCCAAAAACATCTGTGTACTTGTTGAAATAAGTCAACAAGCACTGAAACGCTTCCAACCAGTGCGACACTAGTTAAAGTCAGCAAGCCAGTCCAGTAGAAAGTTTTTGCGGAACTAAGTGCTGCAAGCTGATAATCAAAATGCTCTTGAGAGTTCCTGCAATTCTGGAGATTTCTCAATTAGTAGTAAAGCATAACTAGTAATAAATTACAAGTCACATGCCTTCAGAAGGTGAAAATCGTCTCACCCCGGTTGAACTGCGACAGCGCATTGGATTAACTCAGGTACAGCTTGCGATCGCCATTGGCAAAAGCCCCTCTACTATCGCCAAATGGGAAGCCAGAAGCGTGATCCCAAAAGGAACTCCCTCAGAAATCAAGCGTCTCTGCAACACCTATCGCTGTACGCTCGATCAGCTAATTGAAGCGTTTGAAGAGCTTGAAATTGAATCAGCCGAAAACTGACCACCTTAGAATAGCGATCGCCTTCTTAACCTGCGGCTGCAAACACCGCATCCGTCGTCAAATCCAAATCTGGCAACACACCAGAAACCAGCTTTTCACCCGCTACAAATCGTCGCATTTGATATTCTTCACCTTCAAGCTGACAGATCGTAATTGTCGGTTGCTTGGGCTGACCAATGTGGCGAACAGCCCCTAACGCCCGAAAATCCACCAGCCAATATTCAGCAATCCCCATCGCCTCGTATTCCACCAGCTTATGCCCATAGTCATCTCGCCAGTTAGTGCTCACCACCTCCACGACGAGGGGAACCGTTTGACCATGCTGAATCACCGAAGCTGTTGGCCACAGCGGCTCTTGCTGCAATAACTGACGATTGAGAACAACGACATCTGGTACATAGCCAGAACCTGCCGCCTGAGGCTTAATCATGCAGGCACGAGGAATGGAGTAAGGCAACGGCTGCCGCCGAATTTCAAAATTGAGTTCGGCACTCAAAAATCCACCACTATCCTCATGAGGGCCTGTAGGCAGCATCTCAACAACAACACCCTCAATCAGTTCATATCGACGACCCTCTTCCGGGTACCAGTTTAGAAAATCCTCAAAACTCATCGGGCTAGGTACCCGTGCCTGAACCATGATGGACGCTCTCCAGCTTGATGGGGCGACTTAGAAGACTGCTCCCATCGTAGCAACGCCCCCGTGTGCAAAGAAATCTTTGTCAGCGACAATAGGCTCAAACCATTACTCATTTTTTCCATGCTCACCTGTCTTCGAGCAGTTTGTTGCGCCTGTTTAATTTTGCTGCTCAGCACCGCGCCCGCTTTAGCCTCAACCCATGTGTATCAAGAACGCCCAGGGCAAGTGACCTATCGATCGCAGCAGAGTTTGCGCGATCGCCAAGATCGCTCATGGCAAGCCGTGTTGTTTAAGCGCTATCAAACCGAAACGCTAGAAGGCATTTATCTGCGGTTGGTTGGGTTTCCGGGGTTAGTGGCCGTTGAGCAGTCACAGCCGTTGACCATTGCCACCGGGACAGCCCTCACCTGGCAAGCACCCGCCGCCCGCGATCGCACCTTGCAGCAACTCCCCACCAACGCCGGACAATATGACGTGCAAACTGCGATCGCCCAGCTTGCAGGCAACATTCCCCTACAGCTTGAGGTGCCGCTACAGGGAGGTGGCGTAGCTGAAATTGTGGCGGCTCCGTTTGTGGTGCGCGAGTGGCGATCGCTAGCAGCCACCCCTTTAGCCAACCCACAGCCAGCCAATTAGCGAATATAGCGTCGTCCCCGCCAGAAAATGCCCAAAATAATGCCAATCAGACGCGCATAATCCATCCCCACAAACAGATTGGGCAGCGGCAACAGAGCCACCAACCAAAGCAACAGCCCCAAGCAAGGTACCAAAGCCCATAGCACATTGGTTGTGATTAAAACCTGCCGTTGAAAAAAGCGCTCAAAGATGAAGACAGCTAAAGCCCCGATTCCCACCGCAACTGCAAATAGCAATAGGGGAAAAACTAAAGGCAACGTCGGCGCTAGCAGATTCAAAAGCACAGGCATGACGCTCAGCGTCAGCAGAGCATCGACAAGCGCCGCGATCGCCGCTGTAACCGCAGCCACCTGTAGCAACACCAACCAAGGCAAATACTTTAAACGTTGAAGCGGATTACGCATAATACCCGTCTTTCTTTCACATTACGATCCGATATGATGCTTTCGACTTTAGCGTTTTAATCTGCAATGGCCGCTCCAAATCAAGCTTTACTTTATACCCTCTTGCTCTTGCACTGTGTAATGGGCATGATCGCGGCTCTCGTTGCTCAGCGAAAGCACTTGAATTTTTCGCTTTGGTTTGCCTGGGGCATTATTGGGGGCACGCTGGCTCTCGTCACAGCGCTCAATGCACGTTCTAAATAGCGCTGACATGGCACGCGGGTAAGGTTTAAAAAGTTTGCTGGCCTGGGCTGGCTGAGCTTTTAATTTTCTTCGGTAGCTTTGGCAGGCTGGATAAGTTGCTGAGCGCTTTTGAGTCTCTAGCCTGATTGGGCGCTTAATGCTGCTTTGAACTAGTCTCTATTACCAGCGCTGGCAAAGGCGCTGTTTTCGTAGCTTTTGCCTAAATTGTTGGCCTGTTTATGGTTTGCATTTTAGCGCGTCTTTGGCCGGATATCGGGTCTGCGGATATTTCCCAGACATGTTTCTGGCACATTGCAGCCGTTTTAATGGCTCCAGATTAGCGCTACGGCAACCAGGGAGATTGAACGCAAAGGATTGCCCGCTAGCCGTTGAATTTGCGGTAAAGCGCTGGCTAGCAGTGGCGATCGCGCTGAGTTGGCGATAAGGTGTGTAGTGGGTTAGACAAGACTAAACTTTGCCAAAGCCAGATCAATGGATGCTGTTTTACAGATTGGCGATCGCTCCCTTTGCGCTCAGGAACTCGTGCCGCTGCTAGCTCGGTATCAGCTTTTGCCAAATCTGGTACGAGAAGTTGTGATTGACCAAGCCATTGAAGCCATTGAGCTAAGTGAAGATGAAATGGCGATCGCACAGCAGCAGTTTTGCGAACGGCAGCAAATCACCACTGACGAAGAATTGCAGATGTGGTTGCAACAGCGATCGCTGACGAATCAGCAGCTTGATGCCACCCTCAGACGAGAACAAAAACTCAGCAAATTTAAGGCCGAAACCTGGAGCAGTCAGATTGACTCTCATTTTCTACAGCGCAAAACCCAGCTTGATCGAGTTCTCTACGCGCTCATTCGGACTGAAGATGCGGGGCTAGCTCAAGAACTGTATTTTCGCATTCGTGACGACAACGAACCCTTTAGCGAACTAGCGCTGAAATATTCGCAAGGCCAAGAAGCCCAAACGGGCGGACTCGTTGGCCCCGTAGAACTGAGCGTACCGCATCCAGCCTTGGGCAAAATGCTCTCTATTAGCCAACCTGGACAGCTTTGGCCCCCTACTAAAATTGGCGAATGGTTTGTAGTGGTGCGGCTAGAAAAATTTTTGCCAGCGCAACTTGATGAAGCCATGCGGCAGCGATTGCTCAACGAACTGTTCAGCGCCTGGTTGCAGAAGCAGCTACAGCAAACAGCGGTAAC
>NZ_JBQLZL010000099.1:0-13462 GCF_052168255.1 Almyronema sp.
CATGTGCAAGAATCGCTGCAAGATGGGGCTGAGATTGCTGAATTTCCCACCACGCTAGAAGCAGCCAAAGCAGCCCACAGCCACGGGTTGCAGGTATTGATGGGCGCACCAAATCTAATTTTGGGCCAGTCTCACTCTGGCAATGTGTCGGCAATGGCGCTGGTCGAGCATCACCTGGTAGATATCATCTCGTCTGACTATGTACCGCAAAGCCTGGTGCAGGCGATGTTTTTGATTGCTCAAAAGCAGCAAAAGCCGCTGTATGAAGTCATGGGTTTATTCAGCTTAAATCCAGCTAAGGCCATTGGCTTAGACGGCGATCGCGGCAGTCTTGAAGTGGGTAAACGCGCCGATCTAATTACGCTACACGCCGATGGCGGGGTACCCCGGCTAACGGCTGTCGTCTGCCAGGGGCGACGGGTTGCTTAAGCCGCCGCCACCAAGCAGCAATTCAGGGAAACTGGCGATTTCAGCGGTTGCCGCCAATGGCTTTAACCGGGCAAAGCCCGCATCAGATGGTTGATCCGTTCGCCCTGGCGCACGTCTAAAACCTTAGGGAAAGAAAGTTCTAAGACAATCGCTTCGGCAGTGCGGTTGATTTCATCGACCTGAGCAATCAGCCGGGTGGCTTCGGTGGTGTATTCGCTGCTGATGAGCAAACCCACTGGTTGCCCTTTGCCTAAAATTTCAGGATGGATAATGGCTGAATAGTCATTGGGCAGCACCAGTTGTAACGTACGGCTGCTAATCTCGCGGGCGATCGCAGAGAGATAATGCCCCTGAGTATAGATCTCGGCGCTGGCTCGTACTCGCTTGCGAATTTGCATCGGTTCAATCGGCTGCGGATCGCGAAAGGCTCGCATCAGACTGGTGAGCAAAAACACGATCGAGGCAAAAGGCTTATCGATATTGGCTCGCTTTTGCGAATACCACTGATTCACGTCTGAATAGAGCACCAAAACCAGATCGTCTTGCTGCTGCGGCGTCATATTTTCAAACGTGATAGCAATGACCACCTCGTTGTCGCTACGGGGGACGACGCGGGTAATGCGACCGCTTAAAAACACCCGTGTTACCGTGTCGCCATGAATTTCGACCTCAACGCGATCGGCTAAATTGGGCCAACTGCTGAGGACAACCCGAGCGCCCGATTCACTAATATCTAGCGTTGTGCCTGTAAAAGTTTCGTTGCCAGAATGCAAAATAGTGGTCAGTTGCCGCGCTAAGCGATGGGCTTGGCGCAGTTGGGGTTGCTCTAGGGCTACGACAATAGCCGCCAGCAGCAGCCCCGTATTCACCAGGCACCAGGCAGCATTAATAATGACGGCGTCGGAATCTTGCAGACCGCTAATGATCCAGTAGGGCACCGTCAGCAGCGAAAACAAGCTGAAAAAACAAACCAACAGCAACAAATTAACCGAAGACCAGTCAAAAGAACGGCGCGTCACCTGCAACCCCTTTTCGGTAACGTTGAACGAACCCAAACGGGGATTAAGCAAAGCCATAAAGGTGACTAAGCCGTCTTGAAAAGCCAGCGCGTATTCAAAAATTTCGTTCCAAAACGAAAAGCGGACTTCTTTATAAACTACGTAGTTAGCATTCAGCGCCAAAACAATCGATGGCAAGGCGTAGGTGAGCGTTTCTACCCCCAAGCCGCGCACAGAGTTAATGCCAAAGAGCAAAAAGGCCATCGGCGCGATCGCATACATCAATCGCGGAAAACCAAAAAAGAAATGAGTCGTGGCTGAGGTATAGCAAATCCGTTGTGGAATCGTCAGCTTGCTGTTGAATAGCGGCCATTCTAGCCGCAAAATTTGAGCCATACCTCTTGCCCATCGCACCTGCTGACCAATATAGGAAGAAAATTTTTCTGGCGCTAAACCCGCCACCATAATTTTGTCGTAATAGACGGTTTCATAGCCCAATTCATGCAGCCGCAAAGCCGTATGGCAGTCTTCCGTCACGGTTTCTACCGCAATTCCGCCAACCTCTAGCAAATGACTTTTGCGAATAATCGCGGCTGAGCCGCAGAAAAACGTCGCATTCCAAAAGTCGTTCCCTTTTTGCAAAACCTTATAAAACAGTTCATTGCCAACGGGAACCTGTCCTTGGGTGAGCAAATTGCGCTCAAACGGGTCAGGATTGTAAAACCAGTGAGGTGTCTGCACCAGAGATACATTCGGATTCAACAAAAACCCTACCGTATGCTGCAAGATACAGCGGCTAGGGATATGGTCACAGTCGAGAATTAAAATTAACTCGCCTTCAGTCCGCAGCATGGCGTTGTTAATATTGCCTGCTTTAGCGTGATCGTTGTTGTCACGCGTCATCAGGCGACAGCCCAACTCTTGACACATTTGCCGCAGCGCTTCTCGCCGCTGTTTGTACTTCTCGGCGCGGCCATCGTCTAAGATGTATACTTCCTTTTTATCGCTAGGATAATCAATCGCTAAAGCTGCGATCGCGGTCTTACGCACAATTTCGACATCCTCGTTGTAGGTAGGAATGTATACATCTACCTTGGGCCACTGCGCCAGCGGCAGGGTCGTCAGGTCAATCGGGGTGCGCTCTCGAATGTGTAAGGTTTGAAAGTAGGCCAGCAGCAGCGTCATGATGGCGTAAAGCTCAGCAGCATATAGCAAAAGGCTAAATACCGCATTGAGCCAGTTGTCTAAATTGAGCGTATTAAACGTGCGGTAATACAGATAGCGCAGCGTCACTAGAATGCTCAACCAGACCAAAAGCAGGTGCAACCGTTCGCTGATGTGGGGATTTTGCTGGCGCTGTTCCAGCCAGACTAAAAACCAGCCCGATCCGATTAAAATAACCGCCAAAATAGCCTGTTGCAGTAAAGAAAGGGGCGTAATCACCAGCGGAATCGCCAGTACCAGCGCCAGCAGCAGCAGCCACACCAGATTAAAGCGACCATTGCCGCCTAGCGTCGCTTCTAACCAATCGGGCAAGGCGTTCACTAAACGCACAATCCAAAACTGAGAACCCACTGATACTGGGGTCGGTGAGTTAGACATTAAGCTCCCCCCGAATGACTAAACCGATTTAAGTAGAGTTGCGAAACCCCGTAAAACAGCAGCGCTATCAGCACCAGTCCACCCGGTATCAAAAACCAGTTTTGCTGTAGCAAAGCGATCGCACGGGTTAAGAAGCCCCGGCGGTCAATCGTGACGGGCTGGCTTTGCTGTAGCGTAGTCACCTGAAAGTTGTCGGTGACGAAAACAGCAGAATCTTCAGCCGTGCGCTGCACCAACAGCGTGTCTCCGGCTAGACGCGAAAACAGAAAGTCTTGATAGAAAACCTGCTGCACATCGGTTAGCCCCGCTTCCGTTTGCCCCGTTAGCCCCAGTAAAATGCGCTCTGGGTTCCAGGGCGAAATCGCTGCGGCAATGACGCCCGCCTCATCTGGGAGCGCCTGGACTTGGCTGCGTGCTTGGCGGCGAAGAAACTGTTCACCTAAGGCAAATCCAGTGGGCTGCTCAAATAGCTGTGGCAGCGGAAAGCGATCGCGGCTGCCAATACCAACTAGGTTGCTACGCTGCCGCGCGGCTTCCGGCAGACTCACAGCCGAATAAGCCCCCAACTTTACCGAGTCTGCTTGGCTCAGCCGCCCAAAGCGACTACTAGCCTGCAACAGGGTCAGCAATTCTGCCGGGTTGGGTCGCTCTGGCAAAACAAAAGTCATTTCAGCCAGATCCTGCGGCGCTGTGAGCGGGTAGCCCGTTTGCAAGAGGTTAAGATCGGGAAGCTGCACCAAACTGGTGCGGTTGAGCTTAAAGCTGCTGTCGCTATGCACCGTCGCCCACATTGATTGATCGGGAATATCGCCACAGCTTAAAGCGGTTCTTGGATAGGTAAAAAACTGCACTTCTAGGTTAGAAGCAGGCGTGACCAACTGCGGCGGAATGTTCACCGTAATCGAGTCGCTGCCGCCATTTACATTGCGCAGGCGTTCGCCTCCTAGCCCCTGACCATCTAGCCGAATCGACACGGAAGAACGGGCAGGATTGACGTTAGGGCTGTAGCTATAGCGCAGCGTAAAGGTACTGCCTTTGAGAAATTGATTACTGGGAAGTCCCTTAAAGGGAATTTGCACAGCAGGCGGAATCGGCAACCCGTTGACCGTCACATCTTCAAAGGGGGTTGAATCTGCTTTGCTGAGCGCCGAAAGCCGAAAACGGCTGACGTTCTGCGGTAAATAACCTGGCCAATCACGCGGATCGGGAGAATCTACCTCAGCGACTTCGCTGATGATGGCAGCTTGGCCAGTGAGCAACTGGCGATCGCTGGGCTGTACCAAAGCCTGCACCGCTTTTAAGACACCTCTAGCATCGTTGCCTGTCGCCACCAGCACAGGATGGCTGCTGTCGGCTGTCGTCGTCAGCAAAACCACACCAACGTTATCAGGCAACACCGCGCCGCCGCCGTCTAACAGTTGGTTGTTTTCGATGGCAAAGGGCAAAGCCAGACTCGCCAAAAGCGGCTGAGTAGTTGGGGTGCCAATAATCACCAGCGATTCGCCAGCGTTCACCTCATCTAGGCTTTGCACTAGGCGCGTTTGAATCGAGCGAAAGTTGGTGAGGCGAGCCGCCGCCGCCTGAAAGCGAGCCGCCGCCGTCATCCAAACATCGTCGGAGGTTTGCGGCTGCAAGTAGGTGAGGCGATCGGCATCTAAGCCCAAATCATTTAAGAAGGGATAGGGATAGTTGGCTAAATCTAGCGCGATCGCCTGTGGCCGATAGTTGATAATGACTTGAGAGTCGGGCAAAATTTCTGTCCACAGCGCGGGATCGGCTGGATCGCTACAGTCGGGAGAAGTGTGCTGCTGCACCTGCATCACGATCGTGTTGTAGTCCTGAATTACCTCAGGCGGCACCTCAAACAAGACATTGCCAATTTCATCGGCTGCCCGGTTGAGCGGAACACTGCCCAGGTGAATATTGTTCAGCCGCACCGTCAGGTTCGATCGCTCGGCATAAAGCGCCGGAGAATGGCGAAAGCGAATCTGCACCTTGGCCGAGTCTACCTGCCAATGGCGGGGACGGGTAAAGCCCAGCCGAGCTTGGGCTAAGATGCCTTCCATTTGCAAGGCATTGCCCACCACAGGGGAACGGTTAAACTGCAAAACATACTGGCTAAGGGCAGGCTGAGCAGCATTAGTAGCAGGTGGTTCAGCCGTCTCTGTTGCAGGCGGAGCGGGGTCAGCCGCTGGCGCTGGGGTGGGCTGAGCGGGCGTTGGGGTAGCATCAGCGGGGGTTCGAGGCGGGGCGGCGGGCTGGGGGCGGGGTTGCACCACGGGCGCTCGCGGTGCCGGACGAGGCGGGCGCACCACCGGGGCAGGAGACGTCGGCTGAGGTTGCGCATACTGCTGAATGACCGCATCTTCCTGATTCTCAATTGCTTCCTCGCTTTGGGCTTGTCCAGCCGCAAGGTGAGTTGTGAGAACGAGGCCAAGGCAGAGCAGACTCAAGCCCATCAGCCCCAGGCTTTTTAGCCGCTGGTGTTGTCTACTGGCGATGATTTTTTTGAGCCAAGCGATCATAGGACTAACCCGTTTAGCAAGTCGTGAAACAGTAAGCTGTGTTTAGAAAAGTTGCCGCAATTCAGTCAGCGGAAACAGCCCCAACCAGGCCAGATTTTGGACGTAGTAAACATCGCGACTGTCCCAAATTCCTTGCTGGTAGCTGGTGAGCAGTTTACGGCGGTAAAGGGCTTCAGCGATCGCTGGATCGACCGTTTGCCAAGCTGGATAAAGCATGGCGTACTGAGCCGTGGCTTCATAATCAACCAGTGGCTGACCCGCCGGACTCAGCACTGCCGGAATTTGCTCCTGGCTTTGCCAAAGCGTTTGTAGATAAGCCAGGTGGCTGCTGAGAAACTGCTGGGCGCGCGCTTCCTGGAAAATAGCCGCATCCCAAGCAACCCGCCACCAAACCCGGTAAGCATCAAAGCCATAGCGACTTTGCAACGGCGCTGAATCAGGCGCAACCTCAATGGTTTGCTTTGCTAGATCTAGCATCACCCAGTCCAGCGGCAACCCCGGCGGCGACAGGGTTTTGGTTTGATGCAAAATTGCGTAGCTGCTGTCTACCAGCGCCATCCAGTCATGCTGGGGCTGATCATCCACTGTGGCAAACAGCCGAAAGGCATAAGGGGCAAAATAGGAAGGATTGAGATAGATTTTGCCCGGTTGAGGTTGAAAAGCCGCCAACGGCCCCGGCAACAGGTAGTGAAGGGTAGCCGTAGACTCAACCGCTGGCAGCGTCAGCGTAGACTGAGTCCACAAGTCCGCCAGTTTTTTACGGGCTAGATCTAAATACTCAGGCCGACGCCAGCGTTTATCCGCCAGAATTAAGGCAGTAATGGCATCAATATCCGCATCGCTGGCAAAGTTGGCGTCTTGAATGCCCCAACTGCCATCCGGGCGCTCGCCCCATTTCCAAGCCCACAGGTGATCGGTGCCATCGGCGTCGTTCGGCAAAGGCGATCGCCTCAGGTTGTTTTCTGCCCACTGCAGCGTTTGCTCAAACGTTGCCGGATCGTCAATTAAAACCGCCCGCAGCATGGCGTAGGCTTGCCCTTCGGAAACAGTGCGGTTGTTGCTTTCCCAATCAATTACCCGACCGTCAGCTTGAATAAACCGCTGGCGATAAGCCTGCCAGCTTTCAGCCAGCAGCCCCGTTTCAGCCCTGGCGAGGGTGGCTAAATCAGAAGTTTCAGCCACAGGGGTTGAGGCTGCCGACGCGCCAGAAGACGCCGAAGGGGTGGGTTCTTCCGTACAGCCCAGCCCAGCCACTAGCACCGCGCCACTCGCCAGCAGAAAAGATAAACGCAGCAAAATTTGGCTCAAACGCATCGGCTAAAATCGCTCCCAATAAGGTTGAATACCCCGCTGCTGTAATAAGCTTTCACCAATTTGCTGAATCTGCTCAGCCACCTGAGGACTGTAGCTGCCCTGCGCCTGCTGGGCTTGTTGCCAAGCCCGCAGTTGGCTAATAGCGCTCAGCGGTTGTCCTTGAACGGCATTTAAGGCAGCTAGCGAGGTGCGGGCAGTGCTGTTTTCAGCATCTAGCGCTAGGGCTTGCTGATACAGGCGATCGGCTTCGCTATAGTCACCCTGTTGAAACGCTAGCCCCGCTAAAGCCAGCAAAGCATCCAGGTTGTTGGGCTGCTGCTGGCGAATAGCCAGGTAAGTTTGGCGGGCTAGGTCATAGTCGCCCGTTTGCTGGGCAATTTCACCCTGAATAAAATACAAATCTACAGCGCCAGGATTTTGAGCAATGAGCTGAGCAATTTGAGCTTGGGCTTGTCTGGCAGAGGTGGCTGCTAATACCTGCAGCGATCGCAGTTGTAAGCCCGTATTGTTCGGCGTCACCGCCAGCAATTGCTGATAGAGACTGGCCCGACTCGCACTAGGCGGTAGCACCGCAGCCAGCGTTGCCAGCGCCGCCGAGGGGCGATTGCCGACAGCTTGCTGGAGTCCTTGTTGCAGCACGGCTTCTGCCTGCGCTTCACTCATTAGCCCCCCCTGATAGGCCACAACGGCTCGGCCAACCTGATAGGAAAAATCCTGCGGGTTTTCGGCAATCAGTTGGTTATACAGCGCGATCGCATCGCCCCATCGCCCTTGACTTTGGTAAACCGTCGCTAGCCCCTGGGCAGCAGCGTTGCGATTTTGCCCCGTTGGCGCAGTATTTAGCAGCGCCTGGTAGCGTTGAGCACTTTGAGCCAGATTACCTTCGCGGCGTTCAACTTCGGCCAGTAAAAGCTGTGGCGTGGCCGGGTCTTGGCTACCAGCAGGGGTTGCTGCGTAGCTCGCCAAAGCCGCCCGCGCGTTGGCATACTGCCCTTGCTGGCTATAAATTTGAGCGATGCGAAAATTCAAAAAGGAATCGGTTGTTTCAGCCGCCGCTAGACTCTGGTACAGGGGCAGCAGATCAGCCAGCGGCGGATCTAGGCGGCTCAGGCTGCGAGCCATATTTCGCACCTGCACCGGATCGTTGGGCAAGTTGGGAAAGGTGCTGCGAACCTGCTGTGCCAAACTGGCCTGACTCAAGTTACCCAACTGATAGGCCAGAATTTGTTGCTGCAAGCTCAAGCTCAGATCTTCAGGCAGGCTTTGGCTAAGCTGCTGGGTGAGCTGTAGCGCCAGGGCTTGCTGATCGGGCAAGCGGCTCAAAACGGAAATGGCCTCTCGCTGTAGGCCAGGGGTGATGTCCAAGCCGCCTGTTGTCAAGACATCCCGGTAAAGAGCGGCTGCCGCTTGGTTGTAGCTTTCTTGGCCGCTGTAATCGCCAATGGCAGTCAGCGCCCGCGCTAAAATCAAGCGAGAATCGGCTCGTCCCTGCAAGGGCTGTATCAGCGCCAAAGCAGGCTGAAACTGACGACTGGCCGCATAGGTGCCAGCGAGGGCACCCCGCAGCCGAATCTGCTGTAGATCAAAGGCGGGGGCTTGGCGCAACGCTTGTTCGAGCACCTGGGTAGCTTGGGCGATCTGGCCGCTATCGCGCAGGGCTTGCCCATAGGCGATCGCGGCATCACCTTGAATTTGGCTACCAGTGGCTCGATAGCGCTCAAACAATCTCAACCCGGTGACATAATCGCCGCTAAAGGTATAGGCTTCAGCGGCGGGGCGCAAAATGCTCGGCACAGACGTCCGTGGAATGACTTGGGCATAGTCGGCCAGCGACTGAGAAAACAATCCCTGGTAGTAGTAAAGTTTGGCGCGCTGCGCTCTGGCTTCTAAAGCAGCCGGATCAATTTGCAGCAGCCGCGTGAGCGCCTGAATGCCAATGGGCTGCCAATCGGCTCGAAATTCGCCTAAATACCCCAGCGTGTTTAGGGCTAGCTGATTGTCTGGATCCAGCGTCAAAATCTGCTGATAGGTCGCCAGCGCTTCAGCATCTCGACCAGCGCGACGGTAGGCAATTCCCAGTCCTAAAAGCGCTTCTAAATTGTTGGGGCTTTGGCGTAACAGATTGGCAAAAGTGGCGATCGCTTCATCTACCCGGTCTTGGGCTAAGAGGCTATACCCCTGAGCCGCGCTGTCGGGTCGAGTTTGAGCTTGGGCAGGCACCGCAGCCAGCATTATCTGCGCTACGGCGATCGCCACCCCCCCCATCACCCATCCTTTAGTCCCCCATTGCCGGAATTGAGCCAGCTTTAAGCGATAAAATTGTTTCATGCTAGCCCCCTCAGTCTATTGATAGGCTAGGTGCCAGGTCTAAATCGCCCCGGATCCGAAAACCCGCAAAAGATTCACTCAACGAGTCTCGCTGTTGAAACGTAAAACCAGCGCGAATATTAGGAATTAATTCAAAGTCATAAAAAACTTCCAGCACGTCGGGCGTGCGACCATCGTCAGGCGTGGTTTCTAAATTGCGCCCGTAGGCAACGCCCAAGCGATCGCGATCGGCAAAAATATCCAAAACGTTAAACCCAAAGCTATAGGTATCTGCCTCAAAGTTGTTGCTGGCATTATCGAGGCGGCCATAACGACCAAAAAGCCCCGCATTGAGTTCAGGAATAAACAGCTCCGCGTTGACACCGTAAGCTTCTAAGCGATCGCCCGTGTCTTGAAACTGAGTATCTCTGGAGCTGACAAAGGTGCCGCGCACAATCAAGTTGCCCGTACGCAAACCCACCTCACCTGCAAACCCATCAAGGGCAAAATCATTAATGTTGGCAGAAGAAGAAAAAACAGCCGCATTTACGGCAATGTCGTCAGTGACAGCCCACTGCACCAGCCCCGCCGGACGAGAAGCGGTGACGTTAGCCCCGGCAATCAGCGCCGGATTAGTTTGAAAGGTTGAATTAAAAAAGTCTCTAGAAATGTCTTTGGCAAAGCTATTGCGATCGAAATACGAAGTCAAATCTAGCTGTCCAAAGCGCAATCGCAAACCGGGCACGCCCGGTAAAGAACCCGCCAAATACAGCTCTGTCAACTGTGCCCCATCATTATTGGTCAAGTCATCACCCGTCACCACATCTAACGCCCCGCCTACCAGCACAGTCGGCGTCAAAAATGCCGCCCCACTCACCCTGGCCCTAGCCGACGACTGATCACCTTGAAGAACATAAAGCCCCTGCAAAGTCAGGCTAGGATCGCTTAGAGGTTGGCGATCGAGGTCGGCTTGAGGGGGCGTCAACCCCGGACTTTGCGCCACAGCAGGGGCACTGATGGGGGGTGAGGCTATCCCCGGAGCCGCCGGAGCCGCCCCAGCGGGTAGTATCGCCGGATAGGTAAGGGCATTAGCGGGCGCTAGGGGAGCAACCCCGGACGGTACCCCTGGATAAAAACCAGCAGGCAAACCGGGCGGAACGACAGGCGGCGGACTGGGTAAAGCTGGAATGCTATTGGGATTACCGGGGGCTACGGGTACTGCCAGGGGTTGATCAAAACCGGAATTTACCGGAATTTGAGACGGATAGTAGCCTTGAGGAATTTGAGCAGGCGGATATTGACCGGGATAAAGCTGTGGCTGAGAACCATAGGGCTGAGCGATCGCTGGGTTGAGCGGCGGCGCACCGGAGTTGAACGGTTGCCCCGGTATGCCATAGGCATAGCCAGCATAACCATAGCCACTGTTAGCCCCTACGTTCCCTCCAGGCACTGTCCCCGGTGGCCAATTCCCAGGCTCGGCAGCACCATAGGGAATAGCGCCAAAAGCCGGATTAGGCACCGCTGCTTGAGGTACCCAAGCCGGATAATAGACCAGCGGCCCGTTAGTAGGAACCCCCAACCCGGCATTACCGCCCATCGGGGCGGCTGGCATCCCGTAGGGCAGCCAAACCATCACCCATGCCCCCGCCGCTCCAGGCGGAGATCCCATACCCGCTGGGGGAGTAAAGGGCAGCGCTTGAGCCGTATTCCAAGGCACAGGGCTGCCAGCCGGAGCGCTGTAGCTATTCGGAAAGAAGCCGACAGGCGGTGCAGCAGCATTGTTTGCAACCCCGCCCCCATAAGGGGCAAAACTGGGCAATTGAGCCACTTGATAGCGAGTCTCAGCCTCTACTTCACGGGTCGGCAGGTTGGGCGAAGACCCCGCTGCGACAAGATTCTCAGCCGTCTCTCCGCCGCCAGATAATTCTTCCGGGGTTGCCTGCGCCACCCCGGTATAGCTAAAAAAGCCGCCAACCCATATCACTAGGCAAACAAACCTCACAGGTAATTCGCCGTTAGCATAAAACTTGTATAAAAAAGGCATAGAGGCTGGATTCTCCAAAATGAGAAGGGGGCGCTACTTTTGATCCAGACACCGACAACTCAGTGATCAACCATTGGACTACTATCGATAGGTTTCCACCGAAGCGTCATCTCCAATATACGGGTGCCAAACTCTTTCTTCTTCGTTCCGGCTACAGTACTTTCAGGCAAGATTATGAGTCAATTTTTTGTTTCCATCCTGCTCCTGCTGTTGATGCTGGTTGCATCCGGTTGTAGCCGTCTACAAAGCACCTGGAGTCATTTCGCTAGCCCCATCGCTGTGGTTGATTTAATCATCAACGACGTCAAAGTGACTCAGCAATCTGGAAACATCAGCCTTGAGGGAATAGCCTCCCTGCCGGATGGAACTCAATTGGCTGTTTCTGCTGTGCGTGTCTTAGATAATACTCCGTCCCGTGATCCTTCCAGTAAAAATCCTGCTTATGCTATTCTCGATCGTCAGTTTGTGACGATTAAAGACGAGCAATGGCAGGCAGATCTTAATCTATATGAAGCCAATGCTAGCGGTGTTTACTTCGAGAATTGGCAGCTTAATAACAGTCAGTTACTTGAAAAGCTAGCACCCAATCCAGCTATCTTATTGATGGTGACGCTAGAACCCACCAGTTTTTCTCCAGCCATTAGCGATCTTTTAGCCAATGCTGTGATCAACGGCGGCAGTTCTCAATTGAGTTACACCCTTGATGGAGAGCCTTATTTACAAATTAGTCGCTCAATTGTAAGGGAAATACCTTCAGCAGCTAATCTGCAAGCCGATGACTCAGCTATCTCTAAAGCCGATGAAATGTGGCAAAATCGCTCTAATTACAATCCCACAGTTGATGATGTTAACGATGGGTCGCAACTGCCCTTTGCAGAAGAGGATAATTTGCCGCTGCCTGCCGTCAATATGATGCAATAAAAATGCGAGCTTGCAGTAGTAGCTTAGTCAAAGAGAATAGCGACTCATTGCTATTGATCGTTTGCTAAGCCAGTAGGCAGGCTTGAGCCAACAAACAGGGGTTGAATGCGGTTGACCTGAGGAGCTAAGCCACCATTTGACTAGAGCCACCCGCCCGCAAGTCTTCTACTTGAGCTGCCAGGTTGTGCAGTTGATAGAGGACTAAATCAAACTGATTGTCAGCAACGGGTTCTAAGTGGCGAGATGCATGGATCGACTGCTTGCCCAGGTGGCCGTGAGTAAACGCAACGGCAGGTAATGGCTCTGGCGCTGTGGCTACCGTCGCTTCACTCTCGGCGGCAGAGGGGGCTTGCTTGGTCATTACCTGCATAGCCAACTCCTGTAGCCGCTGCATGACCAGCTCAAACTCTTCTTCGGCCGTTGGGCTAGGCTGCGCTTTGGCCTCGCTTTTGGGCGCTGCCGGAATGGCAGACAAAGGCTTTTTCTCGCTGGCTGAAAAGCCATGCTGGAAGGCAAACGTCTGAGCCTGATTCCAAAAGGCCGGAGCCGCAGACTTGGCGGCAGCAGCTTCAGCCGCCGGAGCCGAAGCAGAATGCGCCGTTATAGCTGTTTGCGGTTCTAGAAAGCCTTCGAGGTTTTGGGCTTTTAAGCGGACATCGGAGAACTTAATGCGTTCTAGCTCAGCTTGATAAGCTGACAAATTGCGTTCTAGCTCTGATGATTTAGCTTTTTCTGCTTCAGATTTGCTAGCGGCTGAGCGCCAGCCACTAATCCCTAAAATGCTGGTGCCTAAAGCAACGCTAAAGACCCCTGCGATGCCCAAATAAGGCCCCGCCAAAGCGCTAATTTCAGAAGCAAAAACTGATTTATTTTGCATTTGCACTTCGATCGGTTGAGAGCGAAACAGGGCTAGCGGCGCAGTAGCCACTGTAAACAAAGCACTACTAATGCAGACAGAAGAAATAAGAGCTTTTTGCAAGGGCGATACGGTCATAGATCTTTCCTAATCAAGAATAATGTTCAGATACCACAACTCAAAAGTAGAGAAATAACGGCTAAAAAGTACACCCACGATTAGGTAAATGAAAGTACTGAAGTCCGTTTTAACGCAGGTTCAATCTGAACCCAGTTGAGTCCATACTGGCCTGAGTTGTGAGTATCCTTTAATCAATACTACCGACAAAGGAAAACCCGTGTGTTTGCATCATGTGAAAAATGCATCTGGTGAGTAAAGCTTGTATAAATACTCTGCGCGATACTACGCGTCTAAATTGAATAGGGCTTTTTAGCTATCTAATTTATCCGTGTATATTGCTACTCGC
>NZ_JBQLZL010000099.1:13562-56398 GCF_052168255.1 Almyronema sp.
TAAATTGAATAGGGCTTTTTAGCTATCTAATTTATCCGTGTATATTGCTACTCGCCGCTAGTTTTGAGTGGATTTGCTAGCTTTTGAAATTTTCATCTTCCCTGGGGTAGATTTTTTCTTAGTTCGCTTTTGGGTTCAGCCTGAAGGGTTTCATGGCTTTAATTTATTCATCGATTGATTAGCCATAGTCTGCCTCAGCCAAGCAAAAATTCCCGCTGTCAATTGACCCGGGATAGTGCTTTGTGACACTTGGTTTTTAGCGGGTTAATTTCAGCAGCGATCGCTTGGATGCGCCTTTTTAGCCTTAGCTTTCGTTAGCTTAGACTGATTAAGCGCCAATCAATCGGCGCAAGCACCCACCAGAAATTACTGACGTCAAGGAATGCTTGTTTGTGCCGAGCAGCACATAGATTGATGTCAATTCTCTGAGCAGCGATCGCCTATAGCTGCCGATACAGGTTGAGCAGTTACCACCTTGAGCGAGGCTGACCCGATCTTGGGTGAGGGGTACCGAGGTTTGTCGGCTGATGCCACAACCACTGGCGATCGCTAGCCAAGGGATGATATCTCCGTATTTTTACTAGGTTCAGTCAGAGGCTCTGAAAAGCCAGAATGAAGTGACCGTATTTTTGCGGTTAAAGCCGTTGTCGTGGCTGTGGTTTGAGCTTTTAACCCAGCAATGGCCTCGCCGTCATCAATCGGATTCTGCGTTATCGCTAAAGGCAGCGGGCAGCAGGATAAACCCAGAAAAAAAAGGAAAGCAGCTTTCACTGCTCTCCCCTACTCCGCAAGTGTCCCTAGCCCCAATCTAGTGGTTGCAACCGTTCAAAGGTTCAATAAATAGAACCAACCCTTTGCGATCGACAACCTTAACCCACTCACCTGGGCGAAAATTCCCTAGCTGATGAGAGCGCGCCAACCACAGCGTGGCCTGATATTTCACCCGCCAGAGTTTACCAGGTTCGACAATTTCATCGATGGTGCCTTCCCACTCCGCCAAGTTTTCTTTAGCCCCCATTTCTAAGGTTGGTTGCAGCCATTCACTCCAGTTAGATAGCCAGTTTTGCAAGCCGTTACGCATCATGACATTCTCCTTAACTATATAGAACTCAACCCAAACCAATTGAGCTAACTCAGAACGACCAGTCGAGCAGTATGGTTGTGATAAGCCTTTAAATCAATTTGATGGCCAAAGCAGTTGATTAAGGGATAATGCTGGTTCCACTGAGTTAGCACGTTGCGGGGAGACCAGTCTAAGCGGTTGGTGGCAAAGGCGGCTGAAGCGCCGCTCGGCTGAGACTGATCGGTACAAACCACAAGCCGCACGCGTCCCCAGCCAATGGTCTGCAAACAACAGCTATAGCTCCAGTAAGTCCGTTGCGACAGCGCAACCCGGTGGCCGCAAGCCGGACGTGTGAGGGCAATTAAATGAGCCACTGTTGTGAGAGAGCCTTGTGAGGGCTGATTGGCAGCCTCAACGCCCAGTAAACTAAAGTTGTATAGCTGAATTTCGCGATCGGGATTTAGCCAACAAATCCAATCTTGCTGATCTTCGGCCAATGAATCGACCCTATCAGTCGATAGCCATCGAGCATCGATCAAAACTGGGTTTGTATTCATGTTTCTCTCCTGGGCACTAGCTGAGTCGCTTGATTGCGCTTTTGTCTGTTAGTGCAGTGCAGGTCGCAATGTTACAAGGCGATCGCAAAATTCAGCCTATTTCAGAGCCGCACAGTCAAAATATAAATTTCTGTAAATGAATAGCTTTTTGGGTAACACGGCTGGGGTGAACCACACAACCCTACAGAGCGGCTGAGAAATCTGCTTCAGTTAGGCTCTTTCCCCCAACATGACCGACGGAAAAGCGGCATCCGCAAGGAGAACGGATAATGGACTCTGCTAAAAACGATTTAATCGAAGCACTGACGCTAGCCTGCCAAATCAACACTGACACCCTCGCTAGCTACAGCCAACTAGCCACCGCAAGTGAACTCACCGATGAGGCTGCCGCTCAGTTAGCAGCGATTTACACCGCCGCCGAAACCGACCCTTTGCTAAACTTTTTGATCAACGAGCTTGACTATATTTTGAACCGTCGGCTCGGACTGCTCAATGAGCCGTTAGCCAGTGAATACAAAGATCAACAAGCTTTTCTCCGAGAGCACCTAGAAGAAATGCCTTTTGACTTTGAATATCGCAAGCAAATGCAGCAGCTTCTGAGTGAAGAAGGGGTTTATGACGGCCCGATTGATGGTGTCTTCGGCAAACGATCCAAAGAAGCGATAGAAACCTTTCATCGCCGGATTCAGCAAATGCTGGCAGAACGGGGTTTCTACAACAAATCCATTGATGGCATTTTCGGAGAACACTCCGTCACTGCCGTTAAACAGTTTCAGAAATCTAAAGCGCTTAAAGATGATGGAGTACCTGGCAGAAAGACTTATCAAGAACTCAAACTGGGGTGAATATCATGCCACAGCACAACTACCAAATTTGCTTCGATGCTGAATATCCAGATATCAGCGCGCTAGAATCCTATATTCAAAGTTCGCTTGAGCAACATCGAATTGCAGAACATTACAGCGCCGAAATTATCATCTCTGAAGCCTGTCATCACCACAGCCAAGCCAACACAGTCGGGTCGATAACTGAAATTCAAACAGCTTGGCTCAAAACCAAATGCATCGAAATCATTCAAGGACTGAGCTATGCTTACCACCGCCAGAAGTTTGATCGGGCTGTCAAAGCTTTGTTTGACAACACCAATCCAGACGCGTTGGCTTTTTGTGCCAGTATCAAACGTTTGCTCTACCAGTTTCGGCTAAGCGGGGTCTATGAAGTCCGAGAAATTATTACTGAGGCTTATACCCGTGGGGTTAGCAAAATTGATGCAGGCGAACCCATTCAGGTTCCCTTAGCATGGCTGCGCACAACCTGCTTAAACGTTGTGCGTGACTTTAAGCGAGAACAGGGAAAATTGAACAACCCTAAGTTTGATGGCGAAGCTTGGTCACCCGGCGATACGGCTTTTTCGGCTCTGGTTTTGCGGGAAGATATTTTGTCTATTCAAATTGCGGTTCAGCACCTCAATCCCGCAGAACAGCAGCTTATCTGTGCCAGAATCTTTCGGCATTTGTCTTGGCAAGAAATTGGCGAATCCTTGTGCGACGAACAAGACCTTCCCTTAAAACCCGGAACGGCTCGTCAGCGGGGAGCGCGTGCCCTGAAAAAGCTACGCCAGCACTATGAATTGATTCGAGAAACGGTGCAAATGCCAGAGGGAGAAATACACTCAATCTGGCAGTGGAAAACCGGATGGGATTGGGATTAGCCCAACCCCTGAGCGCCCTCTTTTCATTTGCGGAGAGCGCCTAGTGGACAGGCGCTTACAGATTTGGTAAGCGCCTGTTTGACTGGAGTAGCATTTATGTTGTCAATTGCTCTCTCGTAGGGATTGGCAGCAGGTTGATCAGAGAAGCCATGCAGACTATATAGCTAAACTCAGAAAGTTGAGGACAAAGAGCGGACAAAAAGCTTTGCTGGCAGCAGTTGCAGCCGTTGAAGTGTTTTGACGCGGGTGGCTATAGGCTGTGGCTATAGCTATAGAGGGCAGAATTATCAAACGCTGGCGTTTGCGGTTCAACGGCGATCGCCATCAACTCTAAATCAGTGAGAATTTCAGAATTCTCAGATCCAGCCGCAGCTACTCTAACGCGACTAAGCTAGAGAAAATGCAGAATAGCCCGTATCCTAAAATAGCGCTAAAACTCTGTTGATAGCTGGGCACAACTGCTCAAAAGGCGGTTCATTACGGCTAAAAATTGTACGCTTAGTCAAGCTAAAAAACCGGGTGTGGCTATAGGCAAAAGCAAACCGAAAGCTAGGCAAAACGAGTTTTTTGTCTAGGGCTTTGAGCCATTTTTGAGCGATTAAAGGAACTTAACGCTAGTAGCTAGAGCTATCAAAAACGGGAGAGATAAAGCCGCCCTAGATAATGACTTTATCGCTTTTTTTGACCTCGATAGGCTAAAAAAATATTGACCTCAAGAGCGCACGGCTGAAGGCTTCAGGCTTCTTATTTATTTTTTTAGCTTAATTTACTATCGGATCAAAACTTTATCAAATAGGTTTGTCAAAGCTGTGTCAGTTGGGTGACAAGTCAATGACATTAAGGCTCACCAATATAGCTTGAATGCCGCTTTTGAAATTGAACAGCGTCATCTATCTCAAGAAGGAAGATCTGATTTACGTATTCATCTAGCGTTGAATTCTATAGTCGCAAGCGTTGCAGTTTGATCTCGGTAAAATAACCAAAGCTTTGTTTTTAGCCTTATGTTTTCACTGCCGCTCAATTCAAAGGCGCTACCCTATCCGGATCCTATTCATCCCATTGTGGTGCATTTTGTCATTGCCATGGTGTTGTTTTCCTTTGTCTGTGATTTGATCGGCTACTTTACCCACAACGTACGCCTGTTTGAAGTGAGCTGGTGGAATCTTTGGGTGGCTTCGCTAGCGGTTTTTGGGGCGGTTTTGCTGGGGCAGTTTGAAGCGGCGATCGCGCCAACTTATGCTGCTGTTCAACCGACTCTCACAGCCCATACTTTTTTAGGCTGGGGACTGGCTGTTGCTATTGTGGCGCTGACAGCGCTACGGTTCGTTATGCGGCGACGCTATCCTACGCAAATGCCTGCGCCTTATTTGGGCTTTGCCACAGCCTTAGTGTGTTTGGTGGCGTTTCAAACCTACTTGGGTAGTCAGTTAGTTTGGGTGTATGGTTTGCATGTTGAACCTGTAGTCGAAGCGCTCAGAGCCGGGGCGCTGCCATGAATCCACAAATCAGGGATGATTGGGGGTTAACGTTAGGAGCCAATGGCTTACCCTATGCCCTCCCTTTGCATCCGCTGCTGGTGCATTTAACCTTGGGGCTGTTTATTGTAGCGGTGCTGTTTGATATAGCAGGTACAGTGTTTGCTTTAGAGCGCCCCGTTTTAAAGTTTTTACAACTGCCAACGCTGCGATCGGGTTTTTATGATGTGGGCTGGTATAACCTGGTTGCCGCTCTGGGGGTAACTTTTTTCACCGTTGCGGCTGGTTTTTTAGAACTTTTGCTGGCGACGCCACCTGTGGATCAGCAAAGCAGTTGGGGACTGACGGCAGGCTCAATCATGCTGCTGCATGGCGTTGGGGGCGTTTTGCTTTTAGCCGCGATCGCCGCTATGACCCTGTGGCGAGGGTTACAGCGCTATCGCTGGCGACCCCGACAGCCGCAACAGGTGCAGTGGAGCTATTTGCTGGTGGGTGGACTAATGCTAGCCGTGTTTTACCTACACGGCACCCTGGGGGCACAGATGGGTGACGAGTTTGGACTGCACAATACAGCCGCTCATTTATTGCGGCTAGGAGCCGATCCCAATCGGGTTTTACAACCTTAGGCAACAGGGCACAACGGTTTTTGATAGTTTTTAGCCTTAGCGGTCATGAGCAAACTTTTTAACAGTTTAATCTTGGGCATGGCAGTGGCGATCGCGCTGGTGATGAGCTACTGGCTAGGGCAACAAGCCTATGGTTGGATGCCGCCTCAGGCAACCCAAGAGGCTCAACAGGTCGATCGCCTGTTTAGCTTTTTAGTGTCGCTGGGCACCTTCGTGTTTTTGGGGATTGCAGGCATGATTGGCTGGGCAGTCTTGACCTGTCGCGCCAAGCCGGGAGATTTTTCTGAAGGCCACCCGGCTCGCGGCAGCACCCGCTTAGAACTGCTCTGGACGGTAGGGCCAACCCTTTTGGTCATTTGGATTGGCTGGCAAAGCCAGCATATTTACCAACTGCTTGACCTTAAAGGTTTGAATACGCTGACGGGATCAGCCGTTGAGATAGCCGTCGAAGACAACGCGCCCACAGCAGCCATCCCTACCATCGAAGTCATAGCTCAGCAATGGGCTTGGACTTTTCGCTATCCCGGTGCCGTCACCAGCGACGAACTGCATCTGCCCGTCAATCAGCCCGTTCGGCTGGTGCTAACCTCTAGCGACGTGCTGCATGGCTTTTATGTGCCAGCCTTTCGGGTGAAGCAAGACATTATTCCTAACCACAAAATTGGGTTTACCGTAACGCCGCGGCAGGCAGGCAGCTATCGGCTGCAAGACTCGCAGTTTAGCGGCACCTACTTTGCCTTAATGCAGGCGGCTGTTTACGTCGAACCTGTCGAAAAATACCAGCAGTGGCTAGCCACCACTGCCGCCTACTCGCCAACACTGGCGCAAAACGCAGCAACCTTAGAACACCAGGCTTCTGCACCCCGCTTGGGAAAACACTGGCCCGCGATCGCCCCGGCACCCCCCCCTTTAATCTACGCCAAGTCGGCTATTGAGGCATCGGCGCTAGCACCTGAGGCAACTGAGCTAGCCCCCAATCCAACCTGATTTGCAAGGACGCTTTTAATGACCCATTCTGATCAAGGCGCTCAAACCTACAGCCCCATTCCACCCATCAACTGGCGACGCTACTTTAGCTTCAATACCGATCACAAAGTCATTGGTTTGCAATACCTGGTTACCACCTTTTTGTTCTTTTTGGTGGGTGGCTTGATGGCAATGTTGATAAGAGCCGAATTGCTAACGCCGTCGCTCAACTTGGTCAGCCGTCCACTCTATAACGGCTTGTTTACCCTCCACGGCACCGTGATGATCTTTTTGTGGGTGATTCCGGTTCAAGTCGGCTTGGCAAACTATCTGGTGCCGCTGATGATCGGCGCTAGAGATATGGCGTTTCCTAAGCTCAATGCGATCGCCTTTTGGATTTTGCCGCTGGCAGGGTTGCTGCTGCTGGCCAGTTTGTTTATTCCGGCAGGTTCGGCTCAGGCTGGCTGGTGGTCTTATCCGCCCATTAGCACTCAGGTTCCGGCGGGGGTGAGGGTTAGCGGTGAAACCTTCTGGCTCATCAGCCTATTTTTGCTGGGGGTGTCTTCCATCATGGCAGCGGTTAACTTTATCGCCACCATCGTTTGGATGCGAGCCCCAGGGATGACCTTTTTTCGCCTGCCCATTTTTGTCTGGACGGTTTTGAGTGCCCAACTCCTGCAACTTTTTTGTCTGCCGGCGCTAACCGGGGCGCTAATTTTGCTGTTTTTTGACCTCAACTTAGGGACTCACTTTTTTCAACCGTTTGCCCAGGGCAATCCGATACTGTATCAGCATTTGTTTTGGTTTTATTCCCATCCGGCTGTGTATGTGATGGTGCTACCGTCGTTTGGCATTTTTTCAGAAGTCATTCCCGCCTTCACCCGCAATCCGCTGTTTGGCTATCGCTCGGTAGCCGTGGCCTCTATTGGGCTGGCAGCGGTGAGTATGTCTGTTTGGGTGCATCATATGTTTGCCAGCGGTACGCCGGGTTGGCTGCGGACTGTTTTTATGTTTAGCACCATGCTGGTGGCTGTTCCTACGGGCATTAAAGTGTTTGCCTGGACAGCCACTATCTGGAAAAGCAAACTGCATCTAGATACGCCGTTGCTGTTTGCTTTAGGCGGCGTCGTTATGTTTGTTATTGCCGGAATTACGGGCATCATGCTCGGCTCGGTGCCGTTTGACCTGCATGTGAACAACACCTATTTTGTAGTCGGTCACTTTCACTATGTGGTCTATAACACGATCACCATGGCAATTTTTGCCGCTATCTACTTTTGGTTCCCCAAAATAACGGGTCGCCTGTACGCCGAAAACTGGGGCAAACTGCATTTTGGCCTAACGTTTGTTGCTGCTAATCTCAACTTTTTTCCGATGTTTCCGTTGGGGTTGCAGGGCATGGTGCGTCGTGCCGCTTCTTACGACCCTGAGTATGCTGGCTGGAATGTGCTGGCCAGTTTGGGTTCATTTTTGCTGGGTGTTTCGATTTTGCCGTTTCTAGCTAATGTGATTGTTTCGTGGCTGCAGGGTCATCCGGCTGCGCATAACCCCTGGCACGCTACAGGTTTAGAGTGGAGCGTAGCCTCGCCACCGCCGCCAGAAAACTTTGCCGATATTCCGGTGGTTTCCCTCCCTCCCTATAGCTATGGTGATCCCCGCTACGCCGTTCAAGATCCCAACAGTCCTTACTAACCGTCCTCTCCTTGTCATCAAGACGGCACCTTATGGCTCCTCCTGCTCCTATCCATCCTGCCTCACCGGACGAAAGCCCGGTCAATTTAGAACGCCTTCGCCAAAGGTTGCCCCGGTGGCTGCAGCGGTTTTTGCCCAGTGGGGGGGGTCAGCATCACGATCATCATGGCAAGGCTCTTTTTGGCTTGACCATATTTTTAATTTCCGAAAGTCTGATCTTTGTGAGCTTTTTTGTCACTTATATTGTGCTGCGTCGCGCTACGGCAAACTGGGTACCTGCCGGGGTCAGCGGGCCAACGCTATCCACCGCAACCGGAGTGCAAACAGGCGTTTTGCTAGCCAGCAGTTTTGTCATTTATCTCGCTGAGCGATCGCTACAACAGGGCAAACTGGTTCAGTTTCGAGGGTGGTGGCTGCTAACGTCAGCTATGGGAATTTTCTTCCTTTGGGGTGAGGCTCAGGAGTGGGCAAATAACGACTTTGGGCTGACTACAGGGCTAATGGGAGCCACCTATTATCTACTCACGGGCTTTCACGGCTTGCATGTATGGGTGGGCATTGGCTGGCAAATGGTGATGCTAGGCCGCTCGTTTCGACCGAAAAACTATCAAGCAGGTCATTTTGGCGTGAGTGCAGGTTCGCTGTTTTGGCACTTTGTAGACGGGATTTGGCTGGTTTTGTTTTCGTTGCTGTATCTCTGGCGAGTCTAGCTTGGAGAAACTACGCTGCGATTTCGCTTCTTGAGGATTTTTTCCATGCATTTAAGCACTGAATTGAATGGATTAGTGAGTAGAGAGCTAAACTTGAGCCTGCCTGCACCGCAGGTTATTTGGGGCTATCAGCCTGCTTGGGCCTTAAAAACGGCACAAGTTCCATCTGCTGCCGACAACACCTCAACCCAAGACCCATTAATTGACCGCAACGGCGAGCTCATCATCTATTTTGGGATAGCCATTTTGGCTTTGATGGTCGGTCTTATTCTGCGAGTTTTGAGCAAACGGGTTGAGTATCTGCTGTTGTTTGCGATAACGCTATCGCTAATTTTGATGTTGCTGATGCTGACTCTTTAAGTGTTTGTTTTGCTGATGATTCATCATACTTATGGCTAATTCTAATCCAACCGTCATTATCGGCGGCGGCTTTGCGGGGCTGTTTACAGCGCTTCATCTCAACCAGCGTCAGTACCCCCATCCGGTTGTACTCATTGATCCGCAATCGCGCTTTGCGTTCAAGCCGTTACTTTATGAGTACCTCACGGGCGAAATGCAGCCTGAACAAGTGCTCCCCCGCTATACAGAGCTGTTGCCAGACCGGGGCATTACGTTTGTTCAAGATCAAGTTACTCAGGTCGATTTGGCTAATCAGCAGGTTGAAACAGCCACAGGTCGGCACTTTGACTACCGCTATCTAGTGCTAGCTGTCGGCAGTACGCAGGGCTATTTTGGCACACCGGGAGCCAAAGCCCACGCCTTGGCTTGGCGCACCCAGGCCGACACGGAGGCTCTCCAGCATCATTTGCATGACTGTTTACAAAAAGCTCGCCAGACCGCTGAGGCTGCGGAGCGGCAAAAGTTGCTGACGGTAGCGGTGGTGGGGGCGGGGCCAGCCGGGGTAGAAGCTGCCGCTACGCTGGCGGATTTACTGCCGCAGTGGTACGCGGCTTTGGGGGGCGATCGCCAAGACCTGCGTTTGGTTTTGATCAATCATGGTAAAGAAATTCTCGCTGGCGATATTAACAGCCATCTGCAGGAAATGGCTTTGGCGGCACTCAAGCAGCGCACCCTTGCGGTAGAGCTGTTGTTGGGTGTGCGGGTAAAGTCGGTTAGCGCTGACCAGCTAACTTATCAAGCTGGTGACGCCGCAGAGCCGCAAACGCTAGCAACAGCAACGACCCTGTGGACAGCGGGCACTGCGACCCATCCGCTACTTCAGACGTTGGCTTTATCCGATCAGCAGCGCGATCGCCATGGTTTGCCCATTGTTTCAGCTACGCTGCAAATTCCCGATTTTCCTAACGTATTTGCCGCTGGCGACTGCGCCACAGTCGCCTCAAAGTCGTTGCCTGCCGTTGCTCAAGTTGCCTACCAGCAAGGAGCAGGCGTTGCCCAAAACCTTATAGCGCTTTCAGAGGGGCGATCGCCGCAGCCCGTTACCGTCAACCTTAGAGGCACATTAATGAAGCTGGGCATCCACAACGGGGTGGCTAACCTGTTTAACCGGGTGCAGGTTAACGGTGAAGTGGGCGATTTAATTCGCAATACCACCTATCTGGAGATGCTGCCTACGCCGCTGCACAATTTTAAGGTGACCTCTGAGTGGATAGAAGATCGAATTTTCGATCGCTATCATCGGCCAGAAGCTGAAGCATCGACAGCGAACCTATCAGCAGCAAAAGCAGTTTGGCCTTGGTTAGTGGGTGGTTTCACAGTGGCTGCGGGCGTGATTTTGGCAATTGTACTAGCCCAGCGATCGCCTCAGTGGCCGCAGCCGTCAGCGCCGTCTCCCCAGGTTACTCCCCAGCGCGATGTAGATGGCAATAGCTAAGCTGTCTGCTCACTGGGTTTGGTTGCTTATTGCGCATGGGTCAATTGTTGAATAGCGCTGACGACTTCTGCCGGATCGCAGGGTTTGGTTAGGTGAATTTGATAGCCCACCGTCAGCGCCCGCTGCCGATCTTCGTCGCGGGCATAAGCAGTCAGGGCGATCGCCGGAATTTGGCAAAGCTGGTGATCGGGCAAAGCCCGTACGGTTTCTAAAAAGCTGTAGCCATCTGCTTGAGGCATGCCAATGTCGCTAATAATGACATCGGGCTGAAAGCCTGCCAGCAGATTTAAAGCTTCTTCAACGGTCGGGGTACTTTCAACCTCTGCCCCCTGCTGCTCCAAAATGACGGTCAGCAACTCGCGGGCATCGGCCTCATCGTCCACCACGATCGCTTTAATACCCTGCAAAATCAAATCGTCATTGGCCAGCAACGATTGATCAGATTCAGACACCGCTGCCGTAGCCCGCAAAGGCAAATAGACAGTAAAAGTTGCCCCCTGCCCCACGCCTGGACTCTCCACTTCAATCGTGCCGCCGTGCAGTTCTACCAGGCGACGGGTGATCGCCAGCCCCAGACCTAAACCGCCGTGGGCGCGGGTAGAAGAACCATCGGCCTGCCGAAAATATTCAAATACGTGGGGTAAAAATTCAGGGGCGATGCCAATGCCAGAGTCAGCTACCTGAATTTGCAAATGGGCATTGATGGGCGCTACCCGCACGCTAACCTGGCCGTGCTGGGGGGTAAATTTGATCGCATTGGAAAGTAAATTCCAGCAAACCTGTTGTAAACGCTGTGGATCTGCCAACAGCGGCTCTAAAGCGTCCGCTAAGGACAAGTCTATTTGCACAGATTTAGCTTCTGCTGCCGGACGCAACGTATTGACCATTGTTTGCATCAGCACAGGGATATCGACAGGCTGCATTGACAAGCTCACCTGCCCCCGAATAATGCGCGAAAGGTCTAGCAAATCTTCGATCAGCTGCGCCTGCAAAATCGCATTGCGCTCAATCGTATTGAGGGCTTGTTGCAAAACAGACGGCTTGAGATCGCCTTTCTGCACCAGTTTAATCCAGCCCAAAATCGCATTGAGCGGTGTGCGCAGCTCATGAGACAGTACGGCTAAAAACTCGTCCTTCGTACGGTTGGCCGACTCAGCCGCCGCCCGCGCTAGGCTTTCTTGCCGCAGCAGGTTTAGCCGCTGCGTTTCTAAACGCTTGCGGGCAGTGATATCAACCGTGGTCATAACCACGCCGTAGAGATGGTCGTCGGCGTCGTGCAGCGGCGCTAACGAAATACTGACATCCACCCCACTGCCATTTTGCTTGAGATGCTGAAACTCCTGGTGCAAAATGGTTTGGTTTTCAAGCACTTGTTCAAAGCAGCGATCGAAAGCTGGGCGTTCGGCCGCCGGAATGAGTGGCAAAGGCTGATCAACGACAGCCGCCGCCGCCCAGCCATAGAGCTTTTCAGCCGCCGGATTCCAGGTGATGACCTGCTGTGAGCGATCGAGGGTAATAATGCTGACCGGAGAAGCCTCCACAATTGCCCGCAGCAAATCGTCGGTTTGGTGCAGGGCTTTGGTCACTCGCTGACATTCTTGGCGCTCTTGGCTTTCGCGCAAGGCTCGCCGAACAGCGGGCACCAAACGTTCTAAACGCTGTTTTAAGACATAGTCAGTGGCTCCTAGCCGCATAGACTCGATCGCCTGTTCTTCGCCTAGCACCCCAGAAACCAAAATAAAGGGTACCTGAGGACACATCTCTTGAGCCAGGGCTAACGCGGCTAAGCCGTCAAACTTGGGCAAAACATAGTCTGCCAGGATCAAGTCGGGAACGGTGGTTGCTAAATAAGCTTGAAACGGTTGGCGCTGCGTGACCGTGGTGAGGTTGAGCGAGATGCCCCCCTCGCGCAAGGTGGTGGTAATTAATTCACAGTCTATCGGATCATCTTCTAGCAAAAGGAGTTGAAGCATCGGTAGATTGGTGAACGGGCGAGGTGCTGACGAGGTACATTTGCCTAACTCAACCATATTAGGCAATAGCGTCAGTATCTACCAAAGGTAAGGAAAAGTAAAAAGTAGCCCCTTGGTTGAGCTGGGCTTCTGCCCACAGCCGCCCGCCGTGACGGTGAATGACGCGTTGCACGTTGGCTAAGCCAATACCAACGCCATTAAACGCCTGGGCATTGGGCAAACGTTGAAAAATGCTAAAGAGGCGCTGGGCATGGTTCATGTCAAAACCAATGCCGTTGTCGCCGACAAAGAAGACCACTTCTCCAGGTATCGTATAGCTGCCAATCACGATTTCAGCTTGCGCTTGCAGGCTAGTGTATTTAACCGCATTTTCAATCAGGTTTTGCCAGACTTGTCGCAGCAAATTGCGATCGCCTTGGACAGTAGGCAACGGCTGAATCTGCCAGTCAATGGCTCGACCCGCCCCTGCAGGTGCTACTTGGCGCTTCACCTCCTGCACCAGCCGCTCCATATTCACGGCAATGAACTGCATTTCTACCCGTCCGGTGCGAGAAAACTGGAGCAAGTCGTCAATCATTTTGCCGGAGCGCTCAGTCAGTTCGCTGATTTGCTGCAGGTAGTGCAGCAGGGTTTCGTCGGTGGTGATGGATTGCAGTTGAGGTTTAAGAAAGCTAACGAAGCCGTCAATCTGGCGAATGGGCGATCGCAGATCGTGAGACACCGAAAAGGCAAACATCTCTAATTCGTGGTTGAGTCGCTCTAGACGCGTCGTTCGTTCTTGAACATGCTGTTCTAGGGTTTGATTGAGCGATCGCAAAGCCGCTGCGGTTTCTTTTTGCTCAGTAACATTGCTAACCAACCCTTCAATCACCGACTGCCCCTTAAACTGAATCAGCGTTGCCCGCACTTGCAGCCACAGCGGTTTACCCGCCGCATTTTTCAGCTTTACCTCTCGCTGCCACCGTTTGTCATCTAGGCGATCGGTGGCCTGTAGCGCCAACTGGGTTTGAAAAAAAGCTTGCGCTTGCGCCAACGAACTCAGTCCCAACAGCCGCAGCAAACCGTCGCTGGCTTCTAGCAACTTTCCCTCTAGCGATGAGCGAAAAGCACCGACCTCTAGTTCGTTGAGCAAAAATTGTAGTCGTAACTCTAAGTCTGAAGCTTTAGAGCGAATCTGGGCTTTTTCCCAAACCGATCGCACAGCCTGACTCAGACGGATCAGGTGCTTAGGCGATTTGAGCACATAGTCATCTAAGCCCGCTTTCATAGCGGTTACGGCTACTTCCTGACTGCCCGAATCGGTAAACATAATAATGGGCCGATTGGGGTCGTGGGCTTTGACGGCCTGCAAAACGTCTAATCCCGTCGCCCAGTGCAGCTCATAGTCGGTAATCACCAGATCAAATTCGTCAGCCGCAAAAGCCCGCTCAATGGCAGCCCAATCAAAAGCTTCCTGGATTTGGAGATGAGGAAACTCTCGGCTGAGTTCTCGTACTGCCAGCAGCCGATCGTTAGGATTGTCATCAATCAGCAACACTGTTTGCAGCGATCGCTCTAACGCCATAACTTTCAAGACTCAAACTGACTGCAGAGTTGGCGATGCCATGACGACTCTAGCGCTAGCTGGCAACCGAAATAGACGGATATTCGTTCAGTTGCAGCCAGTAGTCATCTACGGTAGCAATCATCTTAGCTAACGCCTTAAAACTAACAGGTTTTACCAAATAAGAACTGACGCCTAAGTCATAAGAGCGCTCAACATCCAAATTTTCGCGCGAAGAAGTCAAAATTACCACGGGAATCCGCTTCAACCCTGGCTGCTGTTTAATCCAGGCTAAAACTTCGACACCCGAACGGCGCGGCAGCTTCAAATCTAGCAAAATCAAGGCGGGCAGAGGATAGCGATCGCGATCAATATACGCACCGACACCGGCCAAATAATCTACTGCTGCATCGCCATCTTTGACAATTTGAATCGGATTGACGGCATTTACCTGACGGAAAGCTCGCTCTACAAACAAAATATCATTCGAGTCATCTTCGACTAGGAGAATGCTATGTCCATTGATGGCCATTCCTCCGCTCAAGCCCCCACTTTACTGCCTACACATTCGTCTTTTGTTCAACTGCGACAGGCTCAGTTGTTGCCTCCCCCAGGGATTTTTAAGTAATTTTCGCTCTCCGTTCTCACTATGTCACAGCCGCTAAAATCGCTATGTACGATAGCGTACTTAAGTACCGATTTAAGCCTCTCAGCTATCGAGCTGGCCTGTCAAGCAACCGCTGATACTCCGCCTTGACAATGTCATAACACTCACAAGCCGCTCCCTTGAGCGCTGCTCGATTGAGAATTTGAATTTGGCCGCGACTGTAATCAATCAGTCCGGCTTTTTGCAACGTGCCCGCCGCCACCGTAATACTGGCTCGCCGCGTCCCTAACATACTAGAGAGAAAATCTTGAGTTAGCTCCAAAACAGCCGAACAAGCCAGGTCTTGAGACTGCAAAAGCCAGCGGGCTAGACGTTCTTCTGTGGGATGAAACCGATTGCAAGCCGCCGTCTGGCTTACCTGAGCCAGTAGAGCCTGGGTATAGCGCAGCAAGAGGTCTTGTAAAGCCCCGCCCCGCTGAAACTCGGCTTTGAGGACGGCAGCATCTAAGGCGACAGCGCTGCCAGCAATTTGCACAATGGCGCGACTGGAGGTAAAGCTTCCCCCCAGATAGGCAGCATAGCCGACGATACCATCATTACCAATGATGCCCGCTTCAATCGTCGCGCCATTTTCCATAATTTGCACCAGCGACACCATGGCCTGATTGGGAAAGTAAACCGTGGCCACGGGTTCGGTTGGTTCATACAAGATCTGACCCAGCGAAAACTGCACTGTTCTCAAATGGGGCACTAGCCGCTGATAATCAGCCTCCGGCAAGGCCAATAGCAAACGGTTAAGCTGTTCGGCTTGGGCTAAGTTTGATTTATGGCGCAAAGACATGCGTGAACAGGGCTTAACGAAGGGTCTGGCTAATCGCCTGGAGTCGGGCTTGCTCAGTCTGCAACAGAGCATAACATTGACAGGCTGCTTGTTCTAGAGCAGCGCGATCGCGGATAGTCACTTGCCCCCGGTGATAGCGAATTAGCCCCGCTTGCTGGAGATGACCAGCTGCTTCGGTAATGGTGGCTCGTCGCGTCCCTAACAGCAGGGCAATATATTTTTGCGTCATGGGAATTTCGTCACACCGCAACCGCTCTTGAATCGATAGCAGCCAGCGAGCCAGCCGGGGTTCAACCGAGTGGTGCGCTCGGCAGGCTACATTTTGCGCCGTCTGGGTCAACGAAAGCTGGAGATAGAGTAATATCTGTTTTTGCAGCGCCCCGCCGCGCTCAAACTCGGCTTTGAGCACGGGAGCTTCAATCTTCATCGCTCGATTGGCGACCTGAACAAGCGCCTGACTAATCGTAGACTCTCCCCCCAGCAAAGCGGGTAGCCCCACCAGTCCTTCATTGCCAATGAGTCCAAATTCGGCTTCAGAGCGTTCTAGCGCCGCACTAATCAGCGAAACGAGCGCATCTAGCGGAAAGTAAATGTGGGTAATGGGTTCGCCAACGCGATAAAGAATTTGACCCAACGAAAGAGTGACTAGCTCTAAATGGGGACGTAGACGCTGGTAGTCTGCCGTTGGTAAAGCCGCCAGCAATCGATTTTCTAAAGCTAAATCGCGCCTCGGTAAGTTGGTTGCCATAGTTGCTGGTCAGAGGTTTATCAACGGTTTTATCCACGTCAGTACCAGGTCAGGCGTCAAGCCTTCGCTAGCTCAATCCAAAACCGACTGCCCTGGCTAACGGCTGACTCGACCCCTACCTGGCCGCCCATCCGCTCGACCCCGCGTTTGACAATCGCTAGCCCAATCCCCGTGCCGGGATAAGTCTCTACTCCATGCAGCCGTTCAAACGGCTTAAAGATGCGCTTTTGATGCCGGGGTGCAATGCCAATACCGTTGTCTTCTACCCAAAGCCGCACTCGCTGGGCAGGAGGGGGCGCTGTTGCTACGGTGCTCGTATCGGCCCACACCCGAATGCACGGTCGCCCACTGGGCGGCACAAACTTGAGGGCGTTGCCCATTAAGTTGCTTAAGACCTGTCTGAGGACGCTGCGCTGGGCACAAACGCTCGGTAAGTTGGGGGCAATCTCGACGCTGGCCTGATTGGCTTGCAGCAGGGGAGCTAAATCAGCCAGCACTTTTTGGATCAAGTTGGTAACGTTAACTCGCTGCAGGTGAATTTCAGTTCGACCCAGACGACTATAGGCTAGTAAATCTTGAATCAAAACGTCTAGATTTTCAGCCGAGGTCGCCATACGACGAACATAGTCTCGGCCCAAGTCGTCTAGTGCGCCCTGGTAGTCTTCTTCTAGCACCTGGGCAAAGCCTTGAATGGCGCGTAAAGGTGCCCGCAAATCGTGGGCGACTGAGTAGGAAAACGCTTCCATTTCATGCATAGCTTCGTTCAGCGCTTGCGTCCGTTCTTGTACGCGCTGCTCTAGGGTGAGATTGAGCTGATAAAGGGCTTGCTCGGTGCGTTTGCGTTCTATGGCGGCGGCCAGTAAATTGGCGATCGCCTGTAAAAAGTTAACGTCATCGGGGGTAAAGGAGTGGCGCTGGCGGGAATAGGCTCCTAGCACTCCAAAGGGGCGATCGCCCTTACCGGCAATGAGAAGACTGATACCGCTAACGACCCCGTGCTGCGTTAGTAGGGGGGAGCTTTGAAAGCGCGTTTCAGTGCGTAAGTCTTGAACAATGACGGGTTGCTGCGACAGTAAGGTATAGCCAGCTTGAGAGTGGCGATCGCCGCTGACAATGGCCTGCCCGACCCAACCGCTTTGCCAGCCAACACCCGCAACGAGCAGCAGCGATTGGTCACTGGGCAGCAGTTCTAAAATTTTGCCGTACTCAACCCCTAAGCTTTCGGCCACCAGTTGCGTGGTTTGATCAAACAAAGCTGCCAGGGGCAAACCCAGCAAAGCGGACTGACTGAGCTGAGCAACGCCAGCCTGCTGCCTGAGTTGATGGGTCAAGGCAACTTCTGCCGCCTCTTGCTCTGTCACATCCGCAACCATGTTATCTCTAAACGACGTTTGGCTCAGCCCACCTGTGGCAGCCCCAAAGGGCTTTACCCAAGGGCTGATCCCTGACTTTAGTTGCAGAATAACCCGCCCAATCGCAAGTAGCTTCGTTCATTGGGGGGATTTGAACCCCTATCACTTGGCAGAAACAGGCGATCGCCAGCCCCATCACCTGCCCCGCCAGCGGGATTCTGATGCCGAATTCCGCGCCTTGGCAGACACTCCCTTCACCCGATCTCAGCCGACGCCCTAGCCAATCGGCTAAGTTTCCGATCGCTGGGCGATCGCACGGTAGCCGTTCTGGAGAGCAACTTTGCCGCCGCTCTACCCGTTGTCATTGGCTCCGTTTTACGGTTGACAAATTTTGGCGGCAAAGTTGCCCTTTGTGTGAGATGATTTTGAGCTTTAAGCGTCTTTTTTGCTGACCCGTGAGGTTTTCATGCCCATTGTGCCAACCATCGACGATGTCTTTGAGCTTGCCGCCGACATCAACATTCCCTTGCCCGCTTGGGTACATCAAATGCTGGATTGGGCGAGTGCTTTGCATGAACTGGCTCACTGGGCCGTTAAGCCATCCGGTTACATCCATCGCTACCTCGATAAAATTCAGCCTTACGCCCCTTTAATTCCGGTTCACTCAATTCCTAATGCAGACGAAGTGCTGCTGCTGCCCGCTAATGCCCTGGTGCGCTGGCCTGATGGTCGCCAGCAGTCTATTCGCTTTAATCATGTCGCTCGTTACCAGCTAGATCCAACGCCGGATGAGTTTGGAGCCAGGGCTTGGGGGCTGCAGGTGATCGAAAAGTTGGGGTGGTGTCATCCGCTGAGCTGCCCCCCCAGCGGCCAGCCGCTATCCGACGAATTGGGCAATGCTCAGTTTGACCCTAACTTGCTCACGGGTGAAGCCCACCCGATTAGCCCTTATGGGCCAGATCAGCTCCTTTTCATGGGCATTGACGTGGCTAATGGCCGCTTTCGCCCCCAGGTTAGCGTAGACTTTGACGGTCAGTGGATTCGGGTTTATCGCGATGAGGCGGTTATCTGGTCGCTAGATATTTTGGCAGGCGGCGAAGTGCTGGCCTGGGAATCGACAACGGGCCATTTGCCCCCCGGCAAACCGCTGCTGTTGGAGGAGCTACGGGCGATCGCTGGCATTTAGCCCTATCAGGTGAGCAGAAAGTAGCGCTAAAGCTCATCGCTCATGCGATAGCCCATGCCCCGCACCGTTTCAATGCAATGACTGCCCAGCTTTTTACGCAGATAGCCGACATAAACATCAACAATATTGGATCCCGGATCATAGTCATAGCCCCAAACCAAATCTAGCAACTGTTCCCGGCTGAGCACCTGCCCCGCGTGGCGCATAAAAATTTCGGTTAAGGTAAATTCTCTGGCGGACAAATCAATCAGTTGACCAGCCACCTGCACCTGACGGGTATAGAGATCAAGGGCAATGGGGCCAATGGTGAGAATAGGGTCGGCTGGGCTGGTTGAGGGCTGAAAACTGCGCAGTCTAGCCCGAATACGAGCCAAAAGTTCCTGAAAGCGAAAGGGTTTGGTGACATAATCGTCAGCACCCGCTTCAAAGCCTGTTACTTTGTCGTGAATGTCATCTCGCGCAGTCAACACAATAATGGGCTGGGTGAGTCCTTGACCGCGCAAATCGCTCAGCAGCGTCATGCCATCCTGGTCGGGTAAACCCAAATCTAAAATAATCAGGTCAAATTCGCTACTCAATGCCAGGTTGAGAGCGCTGTGGCCATCACTAGCATAGGTTGTGGTAAAGCCATTGGCCTGTAAGCCTTTTTCTAAAAAAGAGACAATTCGAGGTTCGTCTTCAATGATTAAAATTCGATTCATGGCGACACCTGCTAAAGCGGTTGCAGCGGCAAAACCAGCGTAAAGGTAGAACCTTGAGCCGGATAGCTAGAGAGATCTACCCGGCCTCCGTGGGCTTGCGCGATCGCCCGCACAATCGACAACCCCAAGCCCAAATTTTCTGAACGGCGATACCCCTGACTGCCGCGCACAAAGCGTTCAAAAATGCGCTGTTGATCGCCAGGGGCGATGCCTGCCCCCGTGTCGCACACCCACAGATAAACCTGATCTTGCCTTTGAGCCGAGCCAAGGGCAATCACGTCGCCTACTTCGGTATGCTGAGCGGCATTTTGAGCCAGGTTAAAAATAGCCTCTGTCAGCCGTTGGCGATCGGCAATGAAGCAACCTGTTCCGGTGGCTTCTAGCTGCCAGCAACGATTAGCCAGCGGCGTAATTTTGGCGTAGAGTTCGGTGGTAAAAGGAGTCAGTTCAAGGGTTTCGAGTTGCAAAAAGTCGGGTCGCTCGGCTTTAGCCAGCAGCATTAGCTCGTTGATAAACCGACTGATGCGATCTAGCTCATCTAAAACGATATCCAGGGTTTCTTGCTGTTCTTCAGGGGTTGACCCCATTAGCTCTAAATGCCCGCGAATGATGGTAATGGGTGTGCGCAGTTCATGCCCCACATCGTTAAGCAGCTGACGCTGGCTGTTGAAAGTAGCTTCTAGACGATCCATCATGTCGTTAAACGTGAGCGCCAGTTCGGCAATGTCACCTTTGCCCCGCACCGGGATGCGCTCAGTTAAGTTAGATTCGCTAATTGAGCGGGCGGTTTGGCTCAGCAGCCGCAGCGGCGCTAACACTTTACCCGCCACTAACCAGGCCAGCAGCGAGGCGATCGCCAACACAGCCAGCGACACCTGAGCCACAATCCGCACAGCTTCATCGACTTCAGAGCGTTCTCCCGTGGTCAAATACGCCACAACAAAAACTCCGCCTGCGCCCCCGGCCGTAGGGAGCGGTTCGGCTCGGTAATGAATGCGCAGTGGCTCTGCCCGATACAAAATCATATCTGTAGCCGTTATCTCAAAGCCGTGCTGAGGCTGGGTTACCCTTTGCCAGCGCCGCATCAGCGAACTACCCGGTTGCAGCGCTGTCGGCAAAGCCAGAGAACTGGCGCGGTAAAACTGACCATCCGCGATCGCCAGCAAAAATTCGCCATCTTCAGGAATATTGCGCGACAAAAAAACATCAAAAATGGCTTCAACGTCGTCGCCAAAGGGTTGGCCTGTATTGGGGTTGTTGCCGTTGCGTAACTGGCGAAACTCTTCAACTTCTTGGCGTAAGGACTGCTGCACTCGCTCGTCGAGCCGCGCTAACAAAATGTGTCTGACCACCAAAACTGACATCAAAGTTGAAATTGACATCAGCACCAAATAGCAAATTAAGATCCGCGTCCGGGCTTCACCAAACATCTGTTGCCAACTGTTGGATTCAAACTGCTGCGAAGGAGGGTGCAAGATATTCTCTCTGGGTTAGCCATCAAATCTGGCAGGTTGGCAACATGGCCTCACGCCCTTATATTCTCTGGCTCTCGCCTTGGCAGCGGTGTGTTGCCAATAGCGAGCCTCAGCTCGCCTGAACCGAGAAAACCTAGGCAAGCAGGCCATAGAGCGACAGCGAAAGGCAGAAGCAAAAGACAGCGGCAAGCCTTTCATTTTGCCTTTAGCCCTCTGCCCTTGGCAATACGGAAGCGTCGCTTAATTGTGAAGCATTTTAACAGCAAACGTTAGCGGCGGGTTGGCCTTGATGTCAGCCGTCTAAACAGCTCAAAACGAAGCGTTCCCGTCTGATGGCTAATTGGCAGGCGCTTACGGCAAGCCCCCCTGGGCTACTACAGCTACAGCCAAAAGCAGAAGGCTGAGGGCTGAGGGCAGAAGGAAAGCTTTTCTGTCAGCGGCTTTTAGCCATTGAAGTGTTTCAGCGCAGGTGGCTACAGTGACAGCAGTTGTAGACGGGCTTCACACAACTGCAAAATGGCTTCACTATAGGCTCGACGCGCCGGAAGACGCTGACTGATGGCAATATGACGTACCAGCGATAGCAGGCTGTAAATCTCAATTTCGGCGTGTAGTCGCTCGGCTAAACCAGCGACGGCTGTTCCCGTCTCAGCCGCACAACAGACTTCAACAAAGGCTGTTTGCAAAGCCTTTTCTTGCTGGCTTAGAGCCGCCGCATGGCCGAACTGTCGCAGACTTTGTTCGCTGAGGTGGGCGATGAAGTTGCCAATATCCAGACTGGGATGACCCTGGCAAGCTAAGTCTAGATCGACGAGCCACAGGCGATCGCCATCGACCAAAATCTGATCGCTGTAAAAATCGCGGTGAATGCTGGTTTGCCCAGCCCCTGCCGGAAAGCTAGCGGCCAGGGCATCACAGCTTTCTAGCACCCAGGCCAAACGGCTTTGCCAGTGAGGATGAGCCTGCGCTAACGGCAGCAAACGCTGGTGCAAAATCCGCAGTTCGTCAGCTAGCGTATGCGTTTTTTCGGGGATGACGGCGCAACGGTGAAGTTTGTGGGCTAGAGCCGCAATTCGCTGCGCCAGCGCTACCCCGGCAGCCGTGGGCAACACTTCGGTTGCCGGGATACCGGAGACTTTTTGCTGTAGCCACATTTGCCAGACGGGTAAACAACCTACCACCGCTGGCACCGAGTAGCCGTCAGCGCTAGCGGCGTCAAACCCCTGTTGCCAAAGAGCCTGCTGCAAACGGTAGCTCGCCCAGTGAGTCCCTTTAGCGCGAATTTTACCCAACAGGGTTAAAGGCCCGGTCGGGGTTGCTAACCGATATTCAATCAGGGCACGGCGACCCGGTTTGTGGCGTACCAGCAGCGCCGCCATGACCCGTTGAATATCAGGCCGAATAGGACGCAGTTGCGTTTGAACCTGGTCACAGTCTAAGGCAGCGGCTAAAAACGGCATTTTGGCGTCTATCATGGCAAAGCGTTTTGAAACAGGGGTGAGGCGCTAAGGGCGAGCCGTTGGGGTTGAAGCCGCCGGAGCCGCCGGAGCGCGAACGGCAGACTGCATTTGAAACAAAGCGGCATAAGCCCCGTTGCGCTGCATCAGTTGGCGGTGACTGCCCTGCTCTAGTACTTGCCCTTGTTCCAGGTAAAGAATCTGATCGGCGGGCGTTGCCAGGTGTAAATCGTGAGTAATTAAAAAAGTGGTGCGATCGCGGGTCAGACGCCGTAGAGCCTCAATCACGGCCTGTTCGTTGGCCTTGTCTAGGCCGCTGGTAGGTTCGTCGAGAATCACAATAGGTGTCCGGCGCAGGGCAGCGCGGGCGATCGCCACTCGCTGTCGTTGCCCGCCTGAGAGGGTCGCTCCTCGTTCGCCAACGACTGTATCGTAGCCCTGGGGTAGGGCAGTAATAAACTCGTGAGCATTAGCCAGTCGGGCAGCCGCTTCAATGTCGGCTTCACTGGCTCCGGCAACGCCGTAGGCAATATTTTCCCGCAGGCTGGCGGCAAACAACAGGCTATCTTGGAGGACGACGCTGATCTGGGGTCGCAGACTGGCCAGCGTGTAGTCACGAATGTCGTGCCCCTCCATAATTACCTGTCCAACGGTGGGGTCATATAGCCGCAGCAGCAGGTTCATCAGCGTTGATTTGCCGCTGCCCGAAGGGCCAACCAGGGCTATTTGCTCTCCCGGCAAAACGGTGAGGTTGATGCCGCGCAGCACTTCGTGTCCGCTCTGGTAGGCAAAGTGCAGGTTTTCTAGACGTACTGCTCCACTCAGGATCGGGGCTGGATAGGCTTGCGGGCGATCGCGAACCGCTGGCGTCTGCGCTAGCACATTGAGAATGCGCTCCCCTGAGGCAGCGGCTTTGGCTAAGCGTCCGGTATACTTGGCAAAATTTTGCACGGGTTTGAACGCAGTTTTTAAGTAGGTCAAAAAGACCAGAATATCGCCTGCCGAAAGGGCATCACTAACCACCAGCCGCGCCCCATACCACAGTACTAGCGCCGTCCCCAGGGCAATCACTACATCTACCGTGCGTTCCAGGTGAGCCGCCAGCCGCTTGGTTTCAACGCTTTCTGTTAGACTCTGCTGGTTTTGCTGGGCAAATAAATCGGCAAAGGCTGCTTCTAAAGACAAAGCCTGTACCAGCTTGATCGCCGCTAAAGACTCAGCAGCCGTGGCGGCAACGGCTCCCTCTTGCCGTCTTTGCTGCAAAGAGGCGGTCCGAATTTGCCGACTCAAGCGGGTAGCCGCTAACCCAAACAAAGGAAAAGTCACCAGCGATAAGAGCGTCAGCCTGAGGTCTAACCAGGCCATGACGCTGACCATACCGACCAGGGTTAACAGGCTAACCACGAGGGGAAGCGCCGCCGTTAACAAAATTTCTTGCAGGCGGCTGGCATCGCTGCTGACCCGCACAATCAAGTCGCCGCTACGAGCTTGGTGGTGATAGCCCAATGACAACTGCTGCAAATGGCGATAAAGCTGATTGCGCACCTGGGTCATGACGCGGCTACCCACCATCGCCAGACTAACCGTACTCCAATAGGCCGCGATCGCCCGCAATCCGGTAATCACCACCCCACTGATGGCGGCGGCTGTCAACAGCACGACTGGATCAAGCGTCGCCAGCGCGGGCAGAGGTTGCAGGCGATCGCCCGCCGCCGGAACCAGCACATAGTCAAAAATCAGCTTGAGCGGCCAGGGTTCTAGCACCCGTAGCCCCACATCGGCCAGCAAAGCCACACCGGAAACGCTAAGCAAAGGCCACTGCGGGCGAATGGTCGGCCAGAAGGCGTGGACAACTCGCCCCAGACCAGGGACGGTTTGAGCAAGGGGAGAGGAGCGGTTCATGGGTAATACCGATTCTTCAAAAGAAAGGTACAGATGAGACTGACGAAACGGATGCAGAGCCAAGACTGTTCAATTCAAAATCGAAAGTCCAAAATCGAGAATTGATATAAGGCAGAAATCAGAATGCAGAGGGCAGAAGCAAAGCGTTGAGGCAGAACGTGAACCCAAAAGCTAGACCCCTGGGCTTGAGCGTTGGGCTGAGCGGGGCGCAGCAGGGGCAGATTGGGCGATCGCTAGAATTTGTTGGGCGATCGCCTCCCAAGTGTGGTGGGTCAAAACATAGTGCCGCGCCGCCTGCCCCAGACGGTGCCGCAGGTCGGCAGAGTGCCACAGCCGCTCTAGCGCCAGCGCCAGCGCCGTTTCGTCGCCCGGTGGGCAAAGCAGCCCCGTCGTGCCGTCTTGCACCAGTTGGTTAAGCTGGCCGATTTGGCTAGCCACCACTGGCAGTCCAGCGGCCATGTATTCCACTACCTTTAATGGCGAGAAGTAAAAATCAGCACTGGCGGGATAAGGAGCCACCGCAACATCCATCGCAGCCAACAGCCGAGGAATTTGCTCAGGCGGTACGGCTCCGGTCAACTGGGTAACGCTTCGCAAACCGCGCTGAGCCAGCTCAGCTTGCAGTTCTAGACGTTGCGGCCCGTCTCCTACAATGAGCAGCCGAGTTTGGGGCAGGCGCTGATGGAGCCGAGCAAAAGCATTCACCAGATGGGTCAGACCATGCCAGGGCTTCAGCGAACCGACAAAGCCCACCGTAAACATCTGGCGATCGCGCGGCAGCGGCAGCGGCGGGCGACAGGCGCTAAAGCGACAGGGGTTAACACCGTTGGCAATGACCTGAATTTTGTCTGCCGCTACCCACTGGCTCAGATAGGTTTTGATTGCTGGCGAAACGGCAATCAGTCCGTGAGCCGCCTGAAACGCTTTTTTAGCGACCTGTTCAGCCCGGTCGCGATGCACTAAGCTGCGGTGCTGCGCCTGTTCTTCAATCAAAGGGGCATTAACTTCTAATAAACCAGGAATGCCGACTCGCTGAGCAAATTCCATGGCGCTGTAGCTCCAGAGCGAATAGCGCTCATAAACCCAGTCAAACGCACCCGCTAGTTCTAGCTCTCGCTGCAAGTCAGGATTGATCGCGATCGCCACTTTTTCTCGCAGCGCCGCCGCCCCTTTAGGAACAGGCGGTAGGCGATGTACGGTTAAATCAATCAGATCGGCGGGGGGAAAGTTGCCTAAGCGCACGGCAAACAGCTCTACGGTAGCTCCCTGGTGCCGCAAAGCGCGAATCACCTCTTGCACATGGATAGACCCCCCTTTTTGCCCAAATACCGGAATGCCGGGATCGGCACAGACATAAGCCACTCGCATGGTCTAGACCTCCTGTAGCTCAACGGCAAACTGCGGCTGAAACAGCGATCGCAACTGTGCCGTATTGCAGCTACTGTCAAACTCGCTTTCGATGAGCTGACGCGCTTGAGCCGCAAGACGCTGACCTAATGCAGGCGATCGCAGCAACCGTTGCAGGGCTTGGGCTAAACCCAACGCATCCCGCTGAGCCACTAACAACCCCGTCTCTTCAGGGCGAATAATTTCAGGAATGCCTGTCACATCAGTGGCGACACAGGGCGTTCCTAAGGCCATGGCCTCTAGCAAAGCGGTGGGCAAGCCGTCGCGGTTGCCATCTGCCCCAATCACATAAGGAGCGGCAAAAACAGCCGTCCTCTGCAGGCGGGCAAACACTTCTTTTTGCGGCAAAGGCCCCACTAGCTCCACCAAGTCGCTCAGTTGCAACGCTTCAATCTGCGATCGCAACGCCGCCGCCATTGGCCCCGTTCCGACTATCTGGCAGGTAAACTCACACCCCCACCGCCGCAGCCAAGCACAAGCCTCAACCAGAAAAGGCAACCCTTTTTTCTCGACCAAACGACAAACAGAAAGAATACAAGGCGATCGCCTGAGGGGCGGCTGATAGGTCAGTTCAGCCAAATCTAAACCGTTGTAAATTCGCCGTAGCCGCTGCGCTGCTGCGCCAAACTGCTGCTGCAAATACGTTACGTTATAGTCGCTCACCGTCACCACCGCTGCCGCATCTTGCAGTTTGCGCTGCAAATCAGCCCGATCTACGCCTGCGTGAAAAATATCTTTAGCATGGGCTGTAAAGCTATAGGGCACCTCAGCAAAATAGGCGGCTAGCCGCGCCACACTGGTCGCCACGCTGCCAAAGTGGGCGTGCAGGTGAGTAATCTGCCGCTGCCGGATTTCTTGCGCCAACCAAGCCGCCTGGTAAACGACGCTGGCTCGCTCGGTGGTGGCAGCAGCCAACTTAGGCCAAAAATTAGGAATCGTTTGAGCCGCCGCCTGCAACTCAGCCCAAAAATAGCTAGCCGCCGTTGGGTTTAAGCTATTGAGGTGAGGGTGGCAGCGCCCCTGAGAGGGCTTGCGGAGGTAAGTGACCGCTGCCCGCACCTGGGAGATTTTGTCTTGAAAATGGGTATCGGAGGGGGGGCGCAAGGCAAAAATATGCAGGTCTAGGCCAGCGGCTTCGTGAGCCAAAATTTCATTGACAATAAAAGTTTCTGAATAGCGAGGATAGCGTTTAACAATGTAAGCCAGGCGCATTTTCTGCATGTATAAATGAGGTTGTCGAAAACGAAAAATGACCGTGAATGGTTGATAGCGGTAGCCAACAGGATTGAACCCCTTAAATGGCTGAAAGTCGCTGACAGTAAGCCTGCTGCCTTTTGCCGTTAACCACCCTTGCCAGCGCCAGCGCTAAGAAGCCTGGGGGGTGGTCACAGCCGTAGCGACCAAAAGCTGCTGTAGCTCCCATAAGAGATTGTCTAAACCGTTTAGGTTAACCATAGGCCGGGGTCGTTGAGCCGCTAGCGGCTGTTGCAACCACTGGCTTAGCGCTTCAGCCCTCACTGCGTCAGGATGCAGCACGTCAACCAGCCCTTTTTGCTGCAAGCGTTCAGCTCGAATCCACTGTTCCTGGCGCGGGGTGACGCGAGGAACTAACAGCGCTGGCTTTTGAAAAGAAAGAATTTCGCAGGTGGTGTTGTAGCCTGCCATTGCCACCACCCGGCTGGCACGTTCTAGCAGCAGCGTCGGTTCTTCTAAATAATCAACCACCCGTAGTTGAGGTCGGGTCGCAGCCCAATCGTAAAGTTGCTGCTGCACCGGAGGAGGCATAAACGGCCCGGTCAACAACACCCCCGTCATACCTGCAGGAAAGGTCGCCTGGGCAAAGGCACTGGCCAGCGCCGCCCCATCTTGCCCGCCCCCCACCAGGCAAAGGGCTAACCTTTCAGACGGTAGCGCTAGTGCGTCTAGACTCGATCGCCCCGCAGAACTGGTATGGCACAACCGCGATCGCTGGTCAAGATAGCCCAAGGGCACCATTTTGGCAGCAATATCGGCAGGCAAATTGTATTCTTGGCGGGGGTCGTAAATAGCGGGGTCGCCGTAAACCCAAATAGCATCGTAGTAGCGGCGGATAGCGGCTTCGTTATCGGCCTGTTGCCAGTCGCGCCGGACAGCAGCAGGGGTATCTAGCACGTCGCGCAGTCCTAAAACACAGCGAATCTGAGGCTGCGACTGAATAAAGGCTAAAGTAGGGTCGAGTTCACGCACAGCGCCGCGAGGGACGTTGTCTACAATCAGCACGTCGGGCTGAAAGCTTTTGATCGCGGTGTAAATTAGCTGCGATCGCAAACTAATCATTTCCTCTAGCGCCAAAGCCATCCGCCGAGACTGGTATTGACCATCCGCCCTTTTATACAAAGCAGGCAACGTTAGGTTGTCGATGCCGTCGGGGGTGGGCAAATCGCTGGCATCGCGCATACCACTGATCAACAAAATATCGGCTTCTAAAGCGGAAACACCCAACGTTTGGGCAATCAATAGGTTACGGCGTTTATGCCCTAATCCCATCGTGTCGTGAGAATACAGCGCCACGCGCCAGCGACGTTGGTTAGTGGGGCTGCCGAGTGAGGTACGGGGTTGACCAGGGCTGCTGCTAGCAGCGGCTTGGTCAGGTCGGGGCAACCGCCTTCGGGTTAGCAAAGCGGGTTTTGTGGGTTTGAGTGAGAACAAGGGGACTCCTGCCTTTTTATCCGCAAAAAAGCTGGTCGCCGACAGCTCAAGTCGCTTGAAATATCGTTGCCAGCTCATGGCTTAACCTCGGCTTAATCTGAGAAAACGACGATAGCCTCTTAAGCTGCTAAAAATCGCCTCTCAGCTAACTTGGTTAAGCTTTGATTAACAGTTGCTAGTGTGACGCCCCTGTTTAAAGCTTGGGTGAACTTATCGTGAGAAAGTTTTCATGTTTAGGTTCCCGCTCTACTGGGAATCAGCTCCTGAGATCGTTTTCATCCGCTTGCGGGCTAAGGAAGATAAAACAAGCCTTTCAAAAGGCGGTTTTTGCAGCGTCTATATCCTGGCTGAAGGGCGGTGTCTAGCTAGAGAAGAATTATATTTTTGTCAGGCGGATGCTGAAGAAATATGTCATTCTTGATATCCCCACTGGGGGACTAAGACTATACTGAGGAAACTGTTGGCTTCTACGGTTATCAGCCAATAGGCAACTCTGCTAGCTTATCCTGCTTGCGCCTATGCCTCGCGCCAAATCAACCGCCCTCGATCTCACCGCTAAAACGCTCTGGCCTCAAAAAACCGAACTGGTCGGGCTGGTGTTTAACCTACAGGCGATCGCCGATAGTGCCCTTTACCCGCAATACACCATTGGCTTACACGCCTGGTTTTTGCAGCAGATTCAGCAATTCGACGCCGAACTGTCTGCTTACCTGCACGACGGGGAATCAGAAAAGCCGTTTAACCTTTCAGGACTGAGCGGTCAGTTTGTCTCCCACAGCCGCGAACTACAGTTGCAAAAGGGTAAAACCTATCAGTGGCACCTCAATGCGCTCTCTGCTCGTACCGTAGCTGGCCTAGAACGCTGGCTGCGGCAAATCCCAGATGAGGTGGCGCTTAAGAACGCGCCGCTACAAATTAAAAATATTCAAATTGCCCATCCCCCTACGACCTACGCCCAGCTTGATCAGCAAGGGCAAGCCCAATCTGGCAGCGTTAGCCTCAGCTTTCTCAGTCCTACCAGCTTTCGGCGCAAAGGGCACCACCTGCCGCTGCCTTGGCCTGCCAATGTCTTCCACAGCTATCTGCGCCGCTGGAACCACTTTTCCGGCCAGAGTGTCGATCAAGACGCCTTTCTCGACTGGATTGATAACTACGTCATTGTCCAGCGGCACCACCTAGAATCTCAAAAGGTTGCTGCGGGCAAGCGCGGCTCGGTCACTGGATTTGTGGGGGCGATCGCTTATAGTTTGGCTCGTCCAGCGGCAGATCAGCCCGATTTTGAAGCGCTATTTTATACGCTGACGCAGCTAGCGCCCTACTGTGGCACCGGGCACAAAACCACGTTTGGGCTAGGGCAAACCCGGCTGGGCTGGCAGTCTACCCTGACTCTGCCAGAAACTTCTTCCATCGAAGCGCTGCTAGCAGAGCGCATTGCTGAACTAACCGAAACTTTTGCGGCTCAGCGGAAGCGACAAGGGGGCGATCGCGCTCAAAACATTGCAGAAACCTGGGCGACGGTGCTGGCACGACGAGAACTGGGCGATTCGCTTCAGGAAATTGCGGCGGATCTAGAAATGCCCTATGAAACGGTGAAAACCTACAGTAAGCTGGCGCGGCGATCGCTGCGAGAAATCAATACCTCAGCGGCTAAAGCTTGAGCAAGCGGGCGATCGCCATTTGACACCAGGCCCAAAACGATGATTTCAGCCTGGTTAAGCCAACGACAGCGACACGCCGCCTTGCCTAACAGACCATGGGCTTCGTTGATCAATATTGCGAGGCAGGTCGCTCTCTCTGTGCTGATGGGCGCAGTTATATCAGTTCTCGATTTTGGATTTTCGATTTTGAATTGAACAGTCTTGGCTCTGCATACGTTTCGTCAGTCTCATCTGTACCTTTCTTTTAAAGAATCGGTATTACAAGTGTTGCAAATTCCAGCAAGTCAAAAGCGAACTCGCTGCACACCTGTCCCTATGCGTCATCGCAGGTCAATAGGAAAAGCACCCTGCGCTATTTGGGCGGCGGCAGCGCTAGCGAAGGGAGTAAACAGCCGCGATTAATTCGCTAAAGCCGTTCGATGAGAATGGGGGCAGACTGATGGCGCTGTGGGGCGGCGGCGGCTTCGACGGTGATAGCTACCGCTTGAATCAGCGTGCGATCGCGAAAAGCTGGCGGTACCACAATCGGTTGAGACAGATCGCCCGCTTCGTTGACCGTAAACACTTGAGTCAAAATGGCATTTTTAGCATCTGTTGTATAGGCTGCATCGGCCACCAGCACCGTCCAGAGAACGTACACCTGATCGGCGGGCAAAGGCGGCAAATTTTCGACGGTTAAAGTAGCTTGCAGGCTATCTAGGGCAACAAGAACAGTAGCGCTGCTGGCAGAAAGGGTGGCTTCTGTGGGTTCTAGGTCAAGCTGGAGTGTCGGTGGTGGCGCTGTCGCTAGGCGTAAATTCTGCAAAGAGCGCCAGAGGAGAAAATTACTGAGGGAGAGTGCAGCAATGACGACAGCCGCGATCGCCCCTAACGCTTTTACCGCCGCAGGTTGCACCGTTTGGGGCGGCAAGCTGATTGCCTCAGGACTAAGCTGGGCGACAACTGGTGACTGGGCAGCCTGCAAAATAGCCTGACGTAAATGGGCAGGCGGCTTTACCTCAGGTGGCGCAAACCCAGCTTCTAAAGCGAGTTGCAGACGCTGAACTTCTTGCCGCAATGCTGGATTATCAGCCATCTGTTGGGCAAAGGCGGCGGCTTCTTCAGCATCGAGGTGACCCAAAACGTATCCGGCTATCAAGATTTGCTGTTCTTCAGAAGGCATCGACCCGGTCATAACTGTCTCAATCCCAATAGTCTTGCAACGCTGCTCGCAGTTTTAGCAGACCCCGTCTGGCACGAGCCTTGACGGTACCCAACGGCGTATTGAGCTTAGCCGCAATGGCAGCTTGAGTCAGCCCCTCATAATAAGCCAGCCGCAAAATCTCCTGCTGGGACTCGGAAAGCTCAGCTAGGGCTGCCTTTACCTCCGCTGACTGCTCGGCTGTAAACAAATGATCGACAGGTAATTCAGGGTGGCTAGCGGGATGGTGGCGCTTCAACCGCGCTAGAGAATGAGCCTGGTTGCGCCGCGATCGCAAGCGATCATAAGCACGCGATCGCGTCAGAATAGCCAGATACGTTCGCAACGATCCCCGCGTCGGATCATAGCTACCGCCTGCAGCCAGCTTCAAGAAAATATCCTGGGTTAGATCTTCCGCCTCTTGCTGCCCCAGCAAAGTCAAGGCAATGCCATAGACCAACCCGCCATGGCGATCGTATAGCTGCCCTAAAGCAGCCGTATCACCCTGATGCAAAGCTAGCCAAAGCTCTGCATCAGACAACGGTTGGTCAGAACTGACACTCGCTGGCGTTGAATCCATAGATGTAGCGTACACCAACACTGGATATCATTCGCTGGAATCGAAGCTGACTGACAGGCGATCGCCCAATTTAGTAGGGCATTAAGATAGCCCGCAGTTCGCCGCCCCGGTTTTGAGTGGTGTGAATATCTACATACAAACGTCCAGCCGCCAAGGCTTGTACCTGCTCAGGCGTTAGCGTATATTCCCCACTAGCGCTGCCGCCCCGCCCGGTTTCATCTAGCATCACATCCAGCGCATATTGAAACGGGCCATTTTCAGTCGGATTGCCTTGGTGAATATGAAACGCCGAGGTGATGTTGGGATTGGGGGGATTGACGGGATCGGTAGCATAATCACGCATCGGGCTAGACAGATTTTTGAAGCTGCCGCGAACCACCAAGCGATTATCGGCTGATAGCACAGCCCCTACCGCCCCCCGCGCCATTGTTTCGGGCGCATCAGGGACGACGTTGGCCTCGCTCATTACGGCTACGTAAGACTGCAGCAGCGGGCTGGCGCTTTGCGCTAAGAGTGTCGTCCGCGCTGCGGCTAAATCAGTCGTCAGGGTTTGACCCAGAAACAAATCAGCCTCTACCTGTTGAGCCAGCGGCGGCGAAGCCAACGATAAAGCCGCTGTGGCTTTTCCCCAAAGGGGACTCAACCAACCAGTTAACAGCAAGCAGCTCAGCGTACCGAGCAGCAAAAGTCGCATTGTCTTTGTCAGGGGGTGCATAGAACTTCCTTCTTGAATTCAGTCATTACAATCTGATTGAGTAGCGCTGTTGTCAGCGCTTATTGGCTATACGATTGGCTGACTGATTTAGATGCATCGCTTTCCACCGCAATTCAATTTTTATCGGTGGCACCCCCCGTCAAAAGCGATCGCTGTAGCCCCCCGCGTTGAAACCCTCAACTAGCCGCAAGGCTTGAAGGAAGAGGCCAAAGCTTTCCTTCTGCCCTCAGCCCTCTTCCTTCTGCCCTTAGCCACCGACTCAGGAGTTGGCTTGAATACCTTCAACCAACCAGTCAAGCGTATTCAACCGGGGATCTCCCAGCTTGAAGGCATCTCCTACCGGAATCACTACATTGCCCTGGTTATCTTTTAGCCCTCCGGCAAAAATGACGCGTTCACCCGTCGCCAACAAGCCACTGGCCTCTGCTACTGCCTGTTGCGCTTCTGCCGAAACCGCCGCCCCGTAAGGTGAATTTTTAGAAAACCCTTCTTTTAGCCCCCCTGCCAGAGCTTTGGGAATGCCGCCATTCATCAAGGTTTTACCCGCCTGGGTCATTTCAGCGTAGGTCGAGTAGGCTTTTAGCCAGTTCCATTCCACCCCGGTTAGGTAATAGTCAGGGGCGATCGCGGCTTGATTAACGTGATAGCCACAGCAGTAGACGCCCCGTTCCTGAGCCGTGGTTATCACCACTTTAGGGCTGTCCACCCGCGTAATGATCACGTCTGCGCCCTGGTCAATTAAGCTATTGGTCGCTTCGGCCTCTTTAATCGGCAAAGCCCAATCTCCGGTAATCACCGCCGGAGCGATAATTTCAGGATTGACGCTGCGGGCTCCTAGCACAAAGCTATTCATCTCTTGCAGCACCACCGGAATGGGCTTGGGAATAATCAAGCCGAGTTTGCCGCTTTGGGTTGTCTTCCCGGCGACAATACCCGCTAGATAAGCAGGTTCGACTAACGAGCTAAAATAAGACCCCACATTGGCCGGATGGTTCTCTTCTAGGGGATGGTTAGGGTGAAAAAATTGGACATCGGGAAATTCGGCGGCTAGTTGCAAACTGTGAGGGTCAAAATAGCCCCAGGAGGTCGGGAAGATGATTGTAGCGCCGTCTTGCTCAATCATGTTGCGCATCGTTTCCTGTACCGCTGTGGTTTCAGGGATACTGGCTTCTTCTACAATCTTGATATTGGGGAAATTGGCCGCCATGGCCGCCGCTGCTTCAGCATGAGCCTGGTTGTAGCCAAAGTCATCTTTAGGCCCGACATAGATAAAACCGACTGTAATGGGCGTATCCATCGCCTGGGAGCCATCATCAGCGCTAGACGCCTCAGAGGGACTCGCAGATTCGGAGGCGCTTGGGGAACAGGCTGTCCAAAACTGAGACGTGAGGCCAAAAGCGCCGACCGATAGCAAACCTCTGACCACGGTGCGGCGACGAAGATGAAACGGACGCTGAGGATGCATGTGTTTTTTCCTGGGTTAGGGTGGGTCAGCGGTTAGGGCTAAGCTATGGGGGTCAACAGAGATCGCCAGGTTCAGCTTCAGGATGCATGACTTCGTAGCTAAAGTAGCGATCGGGCACGCCGTTATAGATGATGTAATCGTCAAAAATATACGTCCCTGGTCGGCCATCAATTTCCGCGATCGCCTGCCGCATTGACGTTAGCTGCGCCACCGTCATTTGGAGAGGGCGTTCGTAGGGCTGATAGCTGGTACGAATTAAGTAGTCAAGCTTGGGATAGATAGACATTTCGATATGGCAGCCGAGGATATGGCTGATAGGATGGCTGTCGCAAAAAGCAATCAGCCGCTCAATACTGGCCACAAAAGCGGCCCAATCTCGAATATAGAGCCGACCGGGATAGACCAAATCTCCTGTGAACAAAAGCTGGGTGTAAGGGTCATAAATAGAGACTTCGGCTTCTTCGTGACCGGGGGTGGCCAGTACCTGCAGCGATCGCCCGCCCAAGTCAAACCTCACCTGATCGTGCGGCCAGTCTTGAAACCCGTAAAACTCTTGCGTGGCGGTTAGGGTTTTGTCAACGATGAGCGTATGGGGGCGATCTAAAAATTGCGAATCGGCTTCAAAGTGGTCGCGGTGCAGGTGGGTGTGGGCCACAACTAGGCCGTAGTTTTCACGGGGATGCTGGGCTAACCATTGCTCAATGAGTTCATCTACGGTTTGCCGCAGGGGAAAGAAGTCTGGCGATCGCGTGGCACCCGTATCTAGCAAAATGGCGCGATCGTTGCCAAATAGCAAAAACATGAAGGGGGCTTCGGGATGCACCGCCATGTTCTGCCGCAAGATAATGGTGTGTTCGTTGTAAAGGTGCACTTGAATGTCGGGATCTAGGTTGTGCTTCGGTGAAACCGAACCGTGAATCCAGCACACATCCAGGTTGCCGGGGGCTGCTGTCGGCAGATCAAACGTGATTGGATTGATTGCTGTAGAAGAGGCCATCAGCGCTTATCTCTTGAATTTAAGGCAGGGCACGACTATAGTATCAATTCTCGATTTTGGATTTTCGATTTTGAATTGAACAGTCTTGGCTCTGCATCCGTTTCGTCAGTCTCATCTGTACCTTTCTTTTGAAGAATCGGTATAAGACGTGATTATAGCGATGCCGACCCGATTGAGCAGGTTAAATTCTGATCTAGCCGCTAATTTTAGCCTCGGCTTGATTGGTGAAAAAGGTGCTCAAGCGGTGACAATATCTTGCTGAGCAGCCCATTGACCGATGTCACTGCGGCTAATGGCAGCAGCCATCAAGCTGGGGAACTGGTCAGGCGTACAGGCAAAAGCAGGGATACCCAGGCTAGCGAAAGCGGCAGCATTGGCATGGTCAAAGCTGGGTGCCCCTTCGTCATTAAGAGCCAGCAATGCCACCATCTGTACACCTAGGGCAACCAGAGCCGCCACGCGTTTGAGCATCGCGGCTTGATTACCGCCTTCATAGAGATCGCTAATCAGCACTAAAATCGTTTCCTGCGGTTGACGCACCAAACCCTGGCAGTAGGAAAGTGCCTGGTTAATATCGGTGCCGCCGCCGAGTTGGGTGCCAAAGAGCACAGCCACCGGGTCTGTCAACAAATCGCTCAAGTCAACGACAGCCGTGTCAAACACGACCATTTGTGTGCTAACAGCCGGGATGGAGGCCAGCACCGCCGCAAAAATGCTGGCGTAAACCACAGAGGTCGCCATCGAGCCACTTTGATCAATACATAAAATAATTTCTTTGAGGGCAGATCGTTTGCGGCCATAGCCAATTAGCCGCTGAGGAATGATGGTTTGATAGTCAGGCTGGTAGTGGCGTAGGTTAGCACGAAGGGTACGGTTCCAGTCAATTTCAGCGTGGCGAGGGCGATTGTGCCGCTGGCTACGGTTGAGGCTACCGATAACAGCCTGTTGCAGGGGCGTTTGCAACTGGCGCATAAGTTCGTCTACCACCTGGCGAACAACCAATCGAGCTGTTTCTTGGGTGCGTTCAGGAATGACTCTGCTCAGCGCCATTAAATTGGCGACTAGATGCACGTCTGCTTCAACGGCTGCCAACAACTCTGGCTCTAACAGCATTTGCTGTAGATTCAGCCGTTCTAAGGCGTCTTGCTGCATAATTCGCACCACCGAGTTGGGAAAATAGGTGCGAATATCGCCGAGCCAGCGGGCGACAGTCGGCGCTGATTTGCCTAAGCCACCCTGCCGCTCTGGGCTATTGTCGTAGAGGGCAGCCAGCGCTTGATCCATGGCTAGTTCATTAGCCCCTAGCAAGACATCGCCCTTACCGTCAGCCTCGCCGCCGATGCCGTCTGCCTCACCGCCACCTAGAATCAGACGCCAGCGGCGCAGTCGTTCGCAGTTCTGGTTGTTCAGTGAGGTCATGGCGCTACCTGGGAAGTTGCAAGGCCGAGAAGTTGAGCAATCAGGGGGAGCACGCTATCAGCGCGATCGCTATCAAACTCGCTAGCCATTGGGGCTTGCTCTAGCCGCCCCAGCCGTACCCGCTCTCCCATCTGTCGCCGCTCAGCCGCCGAGAAATAAGCAAACGTGCGTCGCAGTAGGGGCAGCAAGGCTGTGAACGTCTCGGGTGTGAGCTGAGTGACCCAGTCATCTAGCACTGGCCAGATAGCGTCATCGTGAATGAGCAGCAAAGCGCTACCTTGCAAAAAGCCTTCTATCCAGGCAGCGGCCTGGGCGGGTTCGGTCGCCAACGAAAGGGCTAACCCCAGACGGGTAGCGGCCTCTGCTGGCGACAAACTGCCGTTATCCAGCAGTAGCCGACAGCATCGACCCGCCACTAAACCGGGCAATGTGGGGCGATCGGCCAGTTGCAGCAGGACGGCTAACCAGCTTTTGAGCTGACTTTCTTGCTGAAGCAGTTGGATAGCGCTGTCAGTTTGATTAATCGCCTTGAGCATGGCGGCGGCGGCGTCTTGATCGAGGGAGGCACAAGCCCCCGGTAGGCCAATGCAAATGCGAGTAATCAGGCCGTCTACGACCTGAGCGACGACTGATTGATCGCTTTGGCGGACATCGCGGTAGCGCAGCACGTTAACCAGCGGCGGCAACGCAGCCATCAGATGGGTGACGTCCCGCGCCACCGCTGCGACTGACTGTAGCCGAGTGAGCAGGTAAGCCACCCCGGTAGGCAGCGAGGCCAAAAGCACTTGGTCGAGCAAAGCAGTCAAAGCCGCCAGGTTGGTCGCTGTTTTTGCTTGGTTTTGGGCACAGGCTGCTGCTGCGTCTGCCACCGTGTTGCCCCAGTGGCCTGCCTCAATTAGGTTCAAACTTAGCTCTGGATACCACCGCAATTCCCACGCTTCTTTGAAGGTACCTTTGCCGCTGATCGGCTTGAGGGTGCCCCAGTTAATCTTAAGCAGTTGCAGGCGGTAAAGCAGGTGCGATCGCGCTAAGTCTGTCGGTTTGCGCAGATCCAGCGTGATCAATTTCTCATTCGCTTGAGGCTGTAGCCGCAGCTTTTTTTGCAGCCGCTGGAGATCCTGCTGAAGCGGTATGAGCGGCGTTTCGACGGGCACCTGCCCCAAGCGATCGCTAACAATCAGTTGCCGCTGAATTAGCTGCATGGGCGTGGCATCACCCCCACAAAAGATCGTTTGGGCAGCCTCGTTGAGTTCCGTTAAACCGGGCATAGCCGATTCTCGCAGGGCAGCCAGCGTCTCTGCCAGCCGCACCGCCTCAATGACGCTAGCCGACGATGCCTCTAAGTCTTCTTGGCGCAACAGTCGCGCTACCTGAGTCATCCATCGAATCACGGTTTGGTTGGGGGGGTGGGGCACCGCCGCCGACTGCCACAAATGCTCATACCATCCTGGCGAGGGAATGCCTGCGCCGTAGCCACTGCTGCTCGATAGCCGCCCGTAGGTCCAGGGAATCCAGGTTGATTTTACGCTGAGCTTGGGCAGTCCTTTCAGCAGGGCAGTATCAGCCTTTGAGGCAGGCAGCGGTTCACTCAGGGCGGGCGCGTGCCAAGCTCCACAGACGACAGCAATTGTCGCAAACCCCTGCTTTTGTGCCTGCCTGATGCTCTGACGCATCGCGGCTTCTCGCAGAGCTTCTTGCCAATCCTGAAAGTTTTCTAAGTTGGGGGGGTGGGCTTGTTCGACGGCTTGCCGCAGAGCGCTCATCGCTGCCAAAATAGCGTCGAAGAGGGCGGTGCTGTCTTGGCGTTGCTCAACGAGGTGTTCCCACCAGCGCTCACTGTCGCTATACCCTGCTGCCTCAGCCAACCAGGCTAGCGGGTCGGTGGGGCGATCGCGTTGTGGCTGATGGCTTTCGGGGGCGGTTTCGGCAACGTCTTTGTTTTCGGGGTTGGGTTCTGCGGCGCTCAAGGCCAGCCTGCAGGCTTGCGGCAAATCCATAAACCGTACGGGGATGCCCTGTTCTAAGCCGTAGCGCATCGCCTGCCACTCAGGAGAAAAGCAGGCAAAGGGGTAAAAAGCAGCTTGATTGAGCTGTTCGGGAGCATAGACGAGCAACGCCACTGGGGGGATAATCTCTGGGTGAGCCACCAGCGCAATAGCGTCGTTGGCGTCTGGCGGGCCTTCAACCAGTACAATATCAGGCTGTAGCGAGTGCAGCGATCGCAGCAAACTTCTCGCTGATCCAGGCCCATGATGCCGAATGCCAAAAACGGTCACGCTCATCGTCTAGGCTCTCGCTTAGGCTAACTGCCGACAGGCGCGGTAAATGTCGCGCCAGCCATCCCGCTCTTTTACCACCGTCTCTAAATACTCTTTCCACACCACAGCATCTTGCACCGGGTCTTTGACCACTGCCCCGTATACCCCTGCTGCGAGGTCTTCAGCGCTGAGGCTACCGTCACCAAAGTGAGCCGCCAAGGCCATGCCACTACTGACGACAGAAATGGCCTCAGCCGTACTCAGCGTCCCGCTAGGAGATTTAAGCTTAGTTTTACCGTCTTCAGTAACGCCGCTGCGCAGTTCTCGAAAAATGGTGACAATACGGCGAATTTCAGTCAGCGCAGGCGCTTCAGCAGGTAGCTCTAAGGCACGGCCTAAGCTTTCAACCCGCTTTTGCACAATATGCACTTCTTCTTCAATTTGACTGGGAACGGGCAAAATCACCGTATTAAAACGGCGCTTCAAGGCGCTAGAAAGTTCGTTGACGCCTTTATCGCGGTTGTTGGCCGTCGCAATCAGGTTAAAGCCTTTAACCGCCTGCACTTCTGTGCCCAATTCAGAAATTGGCAGCGTCTTTTCAGACAGCACAGTAATAAGGGTGTCTTGCACATCAGCGGGGATGCGGGTCAATTCTTCAACCCGAGCAATTTTGCCTGCGGCCATCGCGTTCATTAATGGACTTTGCACAACCGCCTGCAGAGAGGGGCCTTTGGCTAAAAGCTGCGCGTAGTTCCAGCCATAGCGAATGGCTTCTTCACTGGTGCCAGCGGTGCCTTGAATCAGCAGGGTAGAATTACCGGAAATGGCAGCGGCTAGATGTTCTGATACCCAGGATTTGCCCGTACCGGGAATGCCGTAGAGCAATAGAGCGCGATCGGTGGCTAAGGTGGCGATCGCAACTTCCATCAGCCGTCGCTGCCCCACATATTTGGGTGAAATTTCAGTCTCGCCCACCGTACCGCCCATCAGGTAAGTGGCCACAGCCCAAGGCGACAACTGCCAGTTCGGTGGTCTTTGGCGATCGTCAGCGGCGGCTAGGGCGGCGAGTTCGTTAGCAAACTGGTCTTCAGCGTGCTGACGCAAAATAGCTTTAATCGGATCGGGCGCGGTTGCTTTCGAGCGGGTGGATTTGGGTTGAGTGGCTGACATAAATTTAGCGACAGAACGAGAGCAGATAGGCAAATAAGCGGTTCTGTAGAGAGGCAGCAACAGGCGCTTGCACCGCTAGCAGGGTTCAAAATGCTTCATTTTTACGGGTTGACTAACAAAAAACAAGATTCAATTAGCTGAGCGGCTGATTAGCAAACGTTTTGAAGCATTAACAAAGCTTAAAGAGAGCCAGCCGCCTCAGAATTCAGATACCCCTCAAAACCCTGAACAAAACCCTGAATGCCCTGAAAAACGCCCGCCTCTACAATGCCTTGAAAACCTGGCTGGGTCAATCTGCTGCCGCAGCGCCTTGAGTTTTGTCGGCAATGCTTTAGCCTGTGGGCTGCTGTTTCTGCCGCTCGCAACCGGGCAAACACAGTATCTATTTCATCGCCTCACCCGCAACAGAAGCAACCGGATCAACCCCTGTCAAACAAGACTGCTTCGATAAAAAGCGGCATTGGCTTCACAAAAGCTATCAACTTAGCTCTTTTGAATGCTATTAAACGATTTTTCCATACAGACAACGAGAGGCTGTCTGCCTAATCTGGATGGCATAACGGTCGTTACTGGCAACTAGGGGAGTTGAGCATGAAACTTGAGGGTAAGGTGGCTCTAGTCACAGGCAGTAGTCAGGGCATTGGACAAGCGATCGCCATTCGACTGGCAGAAGCCGGAGCCAAGGTGGTCATCAACTATCGCTCTCACCCAGAGGGCGCTGAAGCCACCGTCCAGCGGGTGAACGCCCTAGGTGGCAAATGCCATATGGCCGAAGGTTTCTGCAATAACGAACGCGGCTATAGCGTGGGTGCAGACCTGGGCATGGTGGATGATGTCCGTCGTCTGGTGGCGGCAAGCATCGACCACTTTGGCCAACTTGACATTCTGGTCAACAACGCCGGAATTGAGAAACATGCTCCCTTTTGGGAAGTCGAGGAGAAGGCTTTTGATGCTGTCATCAATGTCAACCTGAAAGGGGTTTTCTTTGCAACTCAGGCGGTTGTTAAGCATTTGATGGCAACTCAGCGCCCCGGCAAAATTATCAACATCAGCTCTGTCCACGAAGATTTGCCTTTTCCCAACTTTGCTGCCTACTGTGCCAGCAAGGGAGGCTTGAAAATGCTAACCCGCGACCTGGCGGTAGAGCTAGCGCCCTACGGCATTACTGTCAACAACGTGGCTCCAGGGGCGATCGAAACACCCATCAACACCCAACTGCTGAACGACCCTACCAAACTCAGTGCTTTGCTCAAGAACATTCCCCTGGGGCGATTGGGTCAACCCGGTGATGTGGCGGGGCTGGTGGAATTTTTGGCTTCCGACGATGCTGGCTACATTACTGGCACCACCTTCTTCGTTGATGGCGGTTTGACCTGGAACTACCAGGAACAGTAGCTCGATGATTGGATAGGCGAGTCGGAGGTGCTGACAGCAGAGGCTCAGGCAACCGATACTGGCCGTTTTGGGCGCTTTTGGCGGCGCTGCTTTGGCTCACCAGAATGCTGCAATGCAGTTGAGCGCATGGCTCTACTCAGGCGAAATAAGTTCTGTCATTTTCCCGGCCTTCGGCAAAGGAAGCATGATGCTGAAATCTTTGAAGTCGCATTGGCCTGAATATTTCATGGAGGGAGCTGAACTCGGCATCTTTATGCTGGTGGTAGGTAGCTTGGCGACGGTCTTGTTCTCTCCTACATTACCGATATCAACGTGGATTCCGAGTCTGTTCCTTCGGGGCGCATTGATGGGGATAGCGGCGGGAACAACAGCGATCGCTATCGTCTATTCTCCCTGGGGCAAACGATCAGGGGCACACTTTAACCCAGCCGTCACGTTGGCCTTTTTTCGGTTGGGTAAGCTAACCCCGTGGGACGCGCTGTTTTATATCCTGGCTCAGTTCATCGGCGGGGCAATCGGCATATCCCTGGTAGCTGCCATCATTGGGGAACCGTTTACGAATCTTCCGGTAAACTACATTGTCACGGTTCCTGGAATTTGGGGCTGGTTCGGAGCCGTCGTCACCGAAGCACTGCTGGCGTTTGGGCTGATGTCGATGGTGTTGGTGGTGTCCAACCATCCCAAGCTGTACCAACGTACGGGGATTTTTGCGGGCATTCTGGTCGCTTTGTTCGTCACGTTTGCCGCACCCATTTCAGGCATGAGCATCAATCCTGCCCGCACGTTTGCATCGGCGTTTTCCGCTCATATTTGGACGGCCTTTTGGATTTACTACTTTGTACCACCGTTAGCGATGGTAGCGGCGGCTGAGGTCTATCAACGGGTGACAGGACGGCGATCGCGCGATATCTGCGGCAAGCTATGTCCTAACACCGAAACTCCCTGCCTCTGTACCACCTGCCCCTGTATGGAAGCTTTAAAGGCGTAGACAGGTTTCCAGGTCATCTTCAAGGGGGCAAGTGCCAGGAGCTTGTCGATCGAAGATTCTGCTTTGAGGGTTGCCTGTAGTTGAGGAAAGTTTAGCTTGCCATCTACTGCATTGGCGATCGCAAAAGCAGAGGGATCGTCCTTAAAAGTTTGCCGGCGTTCAGCACTGAATTTTGGTTTAGCCTTCAGGCACAAATTTGGAGACTCGTCGCTGTCTGCTAACGAATTTGAGAGCTGGGGCACCGCATTCAGCGTAAAGGAGAAAGGGGTCAACCTGCTTCTGCTCATCGGTAATGGGGAGTTTGGCAGGGACGTAAATTAGCAGTCTTTCAAGGCTTCCAGTGCCTAGTTTTTGAAAGGCTTGGGTTGCTGCTTCTCGGCTTTCAATGCTGCTTTCTTGCATGGTAATTGAGGGTTGCGACCGGATGTTTTTGTCGAACAGCAAACAGCGACTGGATTTTGTTTCAATCCCCTTGCGGGGTAATTGGGGGTTGCGAC
>NZ_JBQLZL010000100.1:0-57276 GCF_052168255.1 Almyronema sp.
CAGTGTGCCACCGTGAGAGATCGTGATTCAAGCGCCAGCGCCCCAGCCAATCAACCGCTCTAAAGACCTGCTCAAAGCCGAGATTAAAGCCCATTTGGACTGGCCTATACCGTTTAAGCAAAGGGCTGAGCCGACCTTTCTGGAGGCGATCGCTCGCCAAAACTGTATTCTAGTACACTACAAACCGACGCTTCACCGACTAATTAATAAAGACAAGTGGGTGTCTCAATTAAACAATATTGCAGGGAAAACAGCTAATGAATAAATAGGCTGTTCACCAGATTGATCTGTCAATTCAGGGAAAAACAGTCTAAATCAGCTCAGCCAAAATGTAAGCTGAGCACTTATCTGTTTAAGCAAAATAGTGCAGCCATATTGCTTAACTTAAGCAATATTTAACTGTTTTTTGCAGAGTAAATGGCTTTTGGAGTTCTCCTGAAACTAAGATTTCTGGAGCTTTTATGAAAACAATTTTGGTGATTGAAGATGAAACGCAAACTCGCAATATTTTTCTCAAATGTTTAGAGTTTGAAGGTTTTCGTGCCTTTGGCGCTGGCGATGGCACAACGGGTATGGGGCTGGCTAAGAACCACTGCCCTGATTTAATTGTGTGCGACATTATGATGCCGGATATGGACGGCTATTCCGTGCTGACGGCGCTACGTCGTTGTCAAAAGACAGCGCTAATTCCCCTAATTTTTTTAACCGCTAAAGTAACCATGTCTGATCTGCGTCGGGGTATGGAAATGGGCGCAGATGACTATCTCACCAAACCTTGTACGGTTGAGCAATTTTTAGCCGCCATCAACTCACGCCTGAAGCGCCAAGAAGAATTATTACGCCTTTATGGGCAAGCTGCGGCTGTGAATAGCCCGCAACCGACAGCCCCAACGATCGCCAAACCTCTCAGTCCTAACCCTAAAAAAACAGTTGACGAAAAGGGTTTCTTTCCGGACTGTCCTAAGCTGGCGGCGGTCTTTCATTTTATCGAAGCCCACTATCGTCAACCTATTAATCTCAGCGATGTAGCGCAAGAAGCGGGCTACTCTCCGGCTTACCTTACCAACTTGGTTCAAGAAAAAACTGGCCGCTCCGTAAAACGTTGGATTATTGAACGCCGTATGGCTCAAGCTCGCAATTTACTCGCCAATACGGTTCAACCTGTGCGCTATATTGCTGAATCTTCTGGCTATAGCGATGCTGGTTATTTTACTCGCCAATTTCGTCAGTTTCATGGGGTTTCGCCTCAGGTTTGGCGACAACAATCTGTAGCAAATTTAACGGATTAGTCCTTATTTTAACTACAAAAACTAAGTTCCAAAGAAAGTCCTATTAAGTTCAAAAATTGATCCAGTGCGATTTAGATTCAGCCTTGATATGGTACAGAACAACACAGCCGCTAGCTGATAATTCATCGATCAAGAGATATTTGCAGTCGCGTTCAGTTGGACTAAATCTATGGTTTTTGCATCATCCACTTCAACCAATCAAAGATGGGGAAATCTAAACTGCGATCGCGGAGAACTCTCTGATTTGCAGCTAGCTTGCATTATTTGTGGTGGGCAACATCTAACCCGCGACCACTGGGAATTTATGCAAACCATGCCCTCAGACCCAGTCGATATGGTCGATGACCTGGTGAAGATGGGTCTTTACAAAGAAAACCAGTTGCGAGCGGCTGATACGGTTAATGCTTATGAACTACGCAAAGCCCTGTTTCTCAAAACAGTTGGCCGTGGTGAGCCAAGACGAGAAAAGCTGATTTTGGCGCTTTGCCAACAGGCAGGTGGTTTAGAAAATGCGTTTGCGGCTGCTTTTGGCCCCCAAGCTGGTTTCTTCTTTGCTGACTCCATCCGCAACAGCAACGTCACGCGTCGAGAATTCTTACGCAATATGGCCGTGGGAGCAGCTTTGGTAACGCTGGCGAGCTGTACTAGCGGCAGTGGCGGAGAAGTGGCTGAAGATGGGCCAGACGAGCCAGTTTCTACGGAAGGCTTAGAAAAAACCGAGTTGCAAATTGGCTTTATTCCTATCACCTGCGCAACGCCGATTATTATGTCAGAGCCGCTGGGTTTCTATCAAAAGTATGGCTTTAACGCCAAAGTCGTTAAAATGCCAAGCTGGGGAGCGGTTAGAGATTCAGCGATCGCAGGCGAACTAGACGCCTACCATATGCTAGCCCCCATGCCCATCGCCATGACCTTAGGCTTGGGTTCTGCTGCTTTTGGCGTAAAACTAGCCAGCATCGAAAACATCAACGGTCAGGCAATAACAGTGGCCGAGCGTCATCGGGGCGCTGTCAATGGCCCTGCCGACTTCAGAGGCTTCACCATCGGCGTGCCTTTTCCTTACTCTATGCATAATTTACTATTGCGCTACTATCTAGCCACAGGTGGTCTTGACCCCGATGTCGATGTGAAGATTCGTCCTGTCCCCCCCCCGGACAGCATTGCCCAAATGGTAGCTGGCGATATTGATGCCTACCTAATGCCAGATCCCTTTAATCAGCGGGCGGTCTATGAAGGGGCTGGCTTCATCCACATGATTACCAAAGAACTGTGGCCGGGGCACCCCTGCTGCGCCTTTGCCGCGAGTGACCAGTGGATTAGCGAGAATCCCAACACCTTCCGGGCTTTAAACAAGTCAATCATTGAAGCCGCTGGCTATGCCCGCGATCCGAAGAATCGGCCTGAAATTGCTGCTGCTATCTCTGAGCGTGCCTTCCTCAATCAGCCCGTAGAAGTGGTAGAAGCCGTCTTGACAGGTAATTTTGAAGATGGCAACGGCAATACCCTCAGCGTGCCCGATCGCATCGACTTTGATCCCTATCCCTGGCAAAGTTTCGCTAACTGGATTTCCTCTCAACTGGTGCGCTGGGATCTCCAAGGCGATAGCAAAGCTGCACAAGTTATTCCTGAACGCGGCTATGACGAAGTCGGCAAAGAAATTTTCCTAACCGATCTAGCGCGAGAACTGGCTACCGAGTTAGGCCAAACACCGCCCGCCGAAATTTATCGCACCGAAGAGCTAAAGTTTGGCAGCTTTAACCCGGAAGCGCCAGACGAGTACATTCAAACACAAATCGACGAGTACGGTGTGTAGCGCAGTTTGACGGAGGTATCATCATGGCGTTAAGTAACCCGGCCATCCGGTCAGTTTCTAAAGCAAAAGGAGAAGCTCCCTTTCTTAACGAAAACATCCGCGCTATTGGGCTGTTTCTGCTGTCCTTGTTAGTTTTTCTCTTGTTTTGGGAAATGGGGGCACGGGCTGGCCTATTTGCTAAAGGGATGCCAACAGCCACCAAAACACTTCAAGAGTTTTGGTGGTGGATTACCCATCCCTTCTTCAACAACGGGCCTAACGATCTCGGTATTGGGTGGAACCTGCTGATTAGTTTGCGGCGCGTTGCGATTGGCTATCTTTTAGCTTCGCTAGTAGCGGTTCCTCTAGGAATTTTGATTGGCATTTCCCCGGTCGCATACAAAGCTTTTAATCCTTATGTGCAATTGCTCAAGCCCATTTCTCCTTTAGCTTGGCTACCGTTGGGGCTTTACATTTTGCGTGATTCTGAGCAAACCGGAATCTTCATTATCTTTATTTCCAGCATTTGGCCAACGCTAATCAACACCGCTTTTGGCGTAGCCAATGTAGATAAAGACTATCTGGACGTTGCTAACACGTTGGGAGCCTCACGTTTGCGCACTATCTTTAAGGTGATTATTCCGGCAGCGCTGCCTAACATCGTGTCGGGTCTGCGCATCAGCATGGGGATTGCCTGGTTGGTGATTGTGGCCGCCGAAATGCTGTTAGGGACGGGGTTGGGCTATTTCATCTGGAATGAGTGGAATAACCTTTATATCCCCAACATTTTGGTAGCAATTTTCATTATTGGTTTGGTGGGGCTGCTGCTAGATAGCATTTTTGCGGCTTTGGAAAAATTTGTTGCATTTGGTCGAAACTCGTGAGCTTAGCATCTGTGAACGGCGTCACTTCTGCTGAGTCGATATCTGATTCGTCTCAGTTGTCTATTCGCAACGTAGCGAAAGTCTTCTCTGGTAAGAAAGGTTGGTTTAACAAGCTTTCTGGTAAAACCAGCCGCGATTTTACCGCCATTGAAGATATCAGCATGGAGATTGAGCCTAATACCTTTGTCACTATTATTGGCCCCTCCGGCTGCGGTAAATCTACGCTGCTGGGCATGATTGCTGGGTTAACGCCCATTACCAAGGGTGAGATTTTGCTCAATGGTCGGCCTATTGCTGGCCCAGGGCCAGACCGGGGTATGGTGTTTCAAAACTATGCCTTGATGCCTTGGATGACGGTTGAAGAAAATATTCGCTTTGCGGTTGAAACAGTCCATCCCAAAATGTCGCCCAAGGCTATGAGCCGGGTGATCAAAGAAAATATTCAGCTTGTAGGGCTAGAGGGAGCCGAGCAAAAACATCCCCACGAACTCTCAGGTGGTATGCGGCAACGGGTGGGTATTGCCCGGGCATTGGCTATTAATCCGCAGATTTTGCTGATGGATGAACCCTTTGGGGCTTTAGATGCGCTCACACGCGGCTTTTTGCAAGACGAGATTGAGCGCATTTGGGAGCAGCAACGTAAGACGGTGATTATGATTACCCACAGTATTGACGAAGCCCTGCTGTTATCAGACCGAATTGTGATGATGACGCGGGGGCCTGCTGCCCGAGTAGACGAAATTTTAGAAGTGCCTTTTCCCCGCCCACGCAACCGCGAAACTATCGAACAACATCCGGCTTATCACGCGCTCAAGGCGGAAATGGAAAGCCATTTGTTTAGAGAAACCCGAGCGGTTGAAGCGGCTCGTATTCAGGGGGCGTAAGCGAAAACTGGCCGTGTCACATCCAGACGCAAATGGTTGATTCTGGTGGATGAGCAAAGCCTAGCTGCCATCAAAGCCTAACCTTTTAGCCGAATAGAGCCAGAACCATGTTTTTTGCCGATTCTGGTGTGATCCAACCCGGTGGGGCCAATGCGGTACTGCGATTTTTGGCAAATTTGACTTGACGTAATTGTGAGGACTTTAGACATGGCAATTTCAGAAATTACTGAGAAGTTGTTGGCCGCTAAGAAAGCCGCAGGGCTGAGCTTTGCCGATTTAGAAGCCAAGGTGGGCTGTGATGAAGTCTGGATTGCTGCGGTGATTTATCGGCAGGCCAGCGCTTCTGAGGAAGAAGCAACCAAGATTGTAGAAGCGATTGGGGCGGATGCTTCGCTAATCGAACCTTTGACGGAATGCCCGCTGAAGGGATCTCTAGAGCCAGTGATTCCTACGGATCCGCTGATTTATCGTTTCTACGAAATTATGCAGGTCTATGGCATGCCGATCAAAACTGTGGTGCATGAGAAATTTGGCGATGGCATTATGAGCGCCATCGATTTCACGATTGACGTTGAAAAAGAAGAAGATCCCAAAGGCGATCGCGTCAAAATCATCATGTGTGGTAAGTTCTTGCCTTACAAGAAGTGGTAAATCGTCCGGTCACGTCTCCCTTATGTTCATCACTTGCTGAGAGGATGCAAATGTTCAATTCCCTGTATCGTAGAGCGTTTCAGCCAACAGTCCGACGCGTTGGATCTTTAGGACTTGTGGTTACGGTCGGGCTTTTGCTGGTGTCAACGCCAGCGCTAGCTCACCACCCCTTTGGCGGACAGACACCTGCTAATGCGATTCAAGGCTTTTTGTCGGGTTTGGGTCACCCGGTCATTGGGCTTGATCATCTGGCTTTTGTGATTACGGCTGGGCTGCTGGCAGTGGTGACGGGCAGGGGGTTGAGCATTCCAATTGGTTTTGTGCTGGCGTCGCTGATGGGTACGGGAATTCACCTGATGGGGCTGAATCTACCTGCGCCGGAGTTTTTCATTTCGGCTTCTGTGTTAGTGTTTGGCATTTTGCTAGCCCTGAAAGCGCAACCCCCCACCGGACTGGTTTTGAGCTTAGCTGCTTTGGCGGGTATATTCCACGGCTATGCCTATGGTGAGGCGATCGTCGGGGCAGATATGGCGTCGCTTTTGGCTTACCTGCTAGGATTTACCGCCATCCAAGCTGTTATCGCGGTTGCGGCTTACTGGATCGCTCAGCGATTAGGGGCGGAGCGCGACAAGGCTCTGGGTCTAAGGTTTGCGGGCTTTACGGTTGCTGGCGTTGGGGCGGCTTTTTTAGCGGGCGTGGTGCTGGGCTAGAGCGCTACGAACCGTTTTGAGGGGTTGAACATTTTCAGTCAGCAGCCCTCTAGCGGCTTGACGTTTGCTGGTTGCAGGTTGGAGCTAGCTGGATTGAATATGCTTTGCAGCTTACTGCGCTCTTTTCTGCAAGAGCCGCTCTGGCTCTAGGCATTTGGTCAAATCCGCTCTGGCAGACGGTTTGCCCGGTAAAGTCTATTCTGTAACGATGGTTTGAATCATGACGGCCTCTGCAAAAAAGCTGATTCCTCCCTTTGATCGAGACAGTGCGATCGCTAAAGTTCGCATGGCTGAAGATGCCTGGAATAGTCGCGATCCTGAGCGAGTTTCTCTGGCCTACAGCGAAGATAGCCATTGGCGCAACCGGGCTGAAATTTTTCAGGGACGAGAAGCGATCCGCGCCTTTTTGCAACGCAAGTGGGATAAAGAATTAGACTACCGCTTGGTAAAAGAGATGTGGGCTTTTGGCGAAAACCGTATTGCTGTTCGTTTTCAGTACGAGTGGCACGATGACGCCGGACAGTGGTATCGAGCCTATGGCAATGAAAACTGGGAATTTGACGATAGCGGTTTGATGCGCCGCCGAGAGGCCAGTATTAACGATCGCCCTATTCCAGCGAGCGATCGCCGTTTTCACTGGTCGGCTCCTGGGCCACGGCCTCAAGATCATCCCGGTCTGATTGACTCTCCTGTTTGAGGAGGGCGCTTTATCCTGTCTAGACTCTCCCGAATTTAAAAATTTTTGGACGTACGGCTACGGCAGTACGTCCAATTTTTTAGCCTCCACGGCCTCAAGCGCTGGCTACCAGCACCCCACCGACAACAATCAGCACAGCGCCGATCAGCAGCTTAACGACTGAGATACTTTGCCATTCTGCAAAGAGGAGCAGCCCCAACATCACCGCTACCAGGGTGTTCATGTTGTAGAGCGGTACCAGTTTAGAAATGGGCGTGCTGTAGCGGGTCAGGGCGATCGCCACTAATGCTGTGCCACCCGCCCAAAACAGCCCCATCAACACCGTGTAGCCAAAAGCCAGCGGTGGCAAACTCCGGTTTGGCAGCAGGCTATAGCTAATGCCACCGAGCAGCAAAACACCCACACCAATGCCAATTAAATAAGGGCCAAGCCCGATATTGCTTTGATTGCTCGACTTCTGCAGCACACCAAAGAAGCCATAGAGTAAGGCCGGAGCCAGTCCACCAACCAGCAAACCGATGATTTGCGCAGGGGGCATACCAAAAATCCTGTCGTTTTCCTTCCTATTATCCGCCATACGCCCGCCCGCCTTGAGCCACCCACCAGATTGAGCATTTGGCGCTTGACATATTCAATAAATTGCATATAAATGAAAGCATTAAATGCAAAAAGTAGCATATGCATTTAGCTGAACACTCTGAGTAAGAGAGGTCAAGACTATGGCCCCGGTTTTTCCTGGTCGTTATACGGCTGAAATTGAAGGTTCTTTTGTTGTGTTTTTGATTGGCTTGCGGGTTAATCAGTTTTGGGCTTTTCGTCAATGGTTGCCCATTGTGCAGGCGATGCCGCCTATGCTAGAAACGCTAGAGCAAAATCCAGAAAAAGGCTTTTTGGGGGCTGAACAGTTTTTTCGGTTGAATCCGCTAGCGACGCTAATGGTGTCTTACTGGCGCTCCTTCGCTGCTTTGGAGACATTTGCCCGTAGTCATGACGATCCGCACTGGCAGGCGTGGCAAGACTTTATGCGTCGAGTGGGCAGCGATGGTAGCGTGGGGATCTGGCACGAAACCTATCTGGTAGAGGCAGGCCAGTATGAGTGTATTTATGCCAATATGCCGCAGTTTGGCCTCGCAAAGGCGGCTGATCATCGGGCGATCGCTCAAAAAAACCAAACGGCTCGCCAGCGAGTAGCCCAATAGTTCTGCAACACCCCTGACGTTGTAAAGTTCCGTTCAGTTCTGAGGCCAGGAATCTGACGGAACCTGAGGGGCTGACTACAATCGTAAAAAGGATTGATTTGTCCAGCCGGGTAGCCATTCATGACCCCTCAAACCCAACTTCCCATTCCTGCCTATTTTGATGCCGCCCGTGTGGGTGAAGTGTGGCGAGTCTTATATCAAGAACGCGCCATGCAGGCAAAAGCTTGGGCGCAGCAACACCACATTCAGCCCGCCGCCGCTGATGAAAAGCGTATTTGCTTACTCGCGATCGATGTGCAGAATACCTTTTGCATTCCTGACTTTGAGCTATTTGTGGGTGGGCGATCGGGTATGGGAGCGGTGGACGATAATGTCCGTCTGTGTGAGTTTATCTATCGCAACTTGGGGGTCATTACTGAGATTACGCCGACGATGGATACCCATACAGCCATGCAGATTTTTCATGCTGAATTTTGGGTAAATGAAGCTGGCGAAAACCCGCCCCCGATGACCAATATTCACTTTAAAGAGGTGCAGCAAGGGCACTGGCGGGTGAATCCGGCGATCGCCCCTGCTCTTGCTAATAGCGACTACGACAAGCTTCAGGCTTATGGTTTGCACTATGTTCAACAGCTCGACGCGCGGGGCAAATATCCACTGACAATCTGGCCTTATCACTCAATGCTGGGGGGGATTGGTCATGCTCTGGTGGCAGCCGTCGAAGAAGCCTGCTTTTTTCATAATTTAGCCCGCAACAGCCAGACCCGCTTTGAGGTGAAAGGCAGCAACCCCTTTACCGAAAACTATTCGATCTTAAGCCCAGAGGTGCTACAAGATGAGGCAGGCAAAGCGATCGCCCAAAAAAATACCAGCCTGATTGATAAACTGCTGACGTTTGACCAGGTGATTATTGCTGGACAGGCCAAAAGTCATTGCGTTGCCTGGACGATTGACGACCTGCTACAAGAAATTCAAGCCCACGATCCAACCCTGGCGCGGAAGGTCTATTTGCTAGAAGATTGCACGTCTCCGGTGGTGGTGCCGGGGGTGGTGGACTATACAGATCAGGCAGAAGCCGCCTATGCCCGCTATGCGGAGGCGGGTATGCATCTGGTGCAATCGACTGCAGCGATCGCCGATTGGCCTGCTTAGCAATCGGGCAGATATGACCCCAGGCATCAGGCAAGGACGCCGCCTACAGCAAAAATAGAGCCAGATTGCGATCGCCTATCTGTCTTTTCTACCGATCTTTTTTCTGCTGAATAGCGCTACCGTTTTGCTGAACCACATGGGTTAACTCGTGGGCTATCAGTTCTTGGCCGCCTCTATCACCAGGGTTGTAAGCGCCTTGGCGGAAGAATACATCTTGCCCCGTCGTGAATGCCCTAGCCTGAATTGACTGGTTGAGCTGATCAGACTGGGCATCGGTATGCACTCGCACCCCGCTAAAGTCCGCACCAAAAGCTTGCTCCATCGAGCCGCGAAGGCCATTATCTAGGGGCTGTCCCTGACCCCGCGAAGCCTGGATAGAAGATTCTAAGTCAGCTTCGGCCTGCATTCCTCCGGTCGATTGCCGCTGCAACATCGGCTTCATTTGCAGTTCTTCTTCTTCCGGCATGGCTTCGCGCTGCAACATCGGCTTCATTTGCAACTCTTCTTCTTCCGGTATATCTTCACGCTGCAGCATCGGCTTCATTTGTAGCTCTTCTTCTTCCGGCATGGCTTCGCGCTGCACAGGCTGGCCGCTTTGAGCTTGCGGTGAATTTATTTGACCGACAACCTGCTTGGCAACGTTGTCAGCTTCTTGTTCATATTTATCGCCCACCTGACCAATCGTCAGCTTGGTTTGAACAGTAGCCATCGCCGCTGGAAACACAGAAACCTGACTGGGGTCGAACCCGGTGGTTTTAGCCTGCGTTAGCTGAGCGTTGACGTCTGCGGTTGCATGACTGGCATCGAATGGCCGAGTGTGAAGCGATTTAGCCTGGAGATGCGCCACTGTGCTTTGGGCATTGGGGACTTTGGTTTGCTGTCTCGTACGCATAGCAGACCTCCAGCGGCTATCTGTGAACCTGTCGTTTGCTTCAAGTTTGGCACAGATAGCTATGGCTGTACCAAATTGTAAGGAAAATTCGACCTAGGTCTAGTTCCCCTCAGCGGGGCTGGTTGCAGCTACTGGTAGCCAGAGGGCAGCTTCGCTAGGCACCGTTTCGCTAGAAAACAAATCGGGCGATCGCAGACCCACAACCAACGGAATAGCTGCGACCAAGCAGGCTTGCAAAACAACAAAGCCCACCGTAAAAAGCGGATGGTAGACCGGAGCCTGGGCTACCGCTACCTGAGGAGAGTCTTGAGTATGCATGGGAGGAAATAAAAATGGCTTTACTTCCAACATAACGCCAAAAATCTGTAGCGTCTGTTACAGATTTTTTCCAGAAGCTTAACTTTATTCAGGTAACCTATCGGCAACCATGAATCTCCCCATCGGGCATAGTCGTGCCACAGAGACGGGTGCGATCGGAAAATACAATATCTTCCAACGTGGTTCCTAGCAGGCTGGCCTCGCTTAAGTCAGTACCGCGCAGGTTGGCATTGGTCAAATTGGCGTTGCTTAAATTAGCGCCAGCAAGATCCGCATTACCTAGGTCGGCATTTGTGAGGTTTGCCCCGCGCAAATCAGCGCCGCGCAAATCGGTACCGCGCAGGTTGGCATTGCTCAGATCAGTATTGCTGAGGTTGGCGGCTTGCAGGTCTGCGTTGCTGAGATCAATGTCGCTCAGGTTAGAGCCGCTTAAGTCAATGCTGACTAAATCAGTGCCGCTGAGGTTGGCTCCCCTCAAATCGCTACCTTGAGAAATGGCTGCTTCTAGCTCCGCTCCGCTCAAGCTGACCAAACTCAGCGTGCTGCCTGTCAGGTTTGCACCTGAGAGGTCGGTATCTTGCAAAGCAGAACCAGACAAGTTGGCTTGGCGCAGATCGGCTAAAAACAAGTTGGCATCGGTCAAGTTAGTGTTTGACAGGTTTGCAGCGGGCAAGATAGCTGAGTCGAAGTTGGCCGCTTGTAGATTGGCCTGTGTTAGGTTAGCGCCTTCTAAATAAGCCAGCGATAAGTTGGCGGCTTGTAAGTCGGTGGCTGTTAGGTCAGCTCGTCTGAGGTCGGTTGCCTGTAGGTTGCCTGCTCGCAGGTTTACCTGAGTAATGCCTGCGTCTTGCAGAGAGGCCAGAAATAAGTCAGCGCCTTCTAAATTTGCTTCACTCAGATTACTGGTACTGAGGTTAGCGGCTTCAAAGCTAGCGCCTGAGAGGTTGGCTCCTGTCAAATCTGCTTGGCGAAAGTCAACTTCGTCTAGGTTGGCATTGCTTAAATCGGCTCCGGTGAGGTCGCGATCGCCGACTCCTTCAGTTACCAAGGCATGAACCAGTCGCCATTTATCGTCAATGACGGTGAAGGTATCGACGAGAGCATTGGCTAACTGAGCGCGATCGAGTTCAGCACTGGTCAGGTTTGCGCCCGAAAGATTGGCATTGCGCAGGTCAGCTTCGTTCAGACGGGCTTGGATTAAAAATGCACCGCGCAAATCGGCTCCGTTCAAATTTGCCCCCCGCAGATCGGCTCCGCGCAGGTTTGCCTGCCGCAGATAAGCGCCAGACAAATCGGCATCTTGCAGATTGCAGTTGGCACACTGACGCGTTTCTCGCAGACGGGCGACGTGGTTTTCGTTTGCGCCATAGGCTGCTGAGGTCAGAACCAGCAGTAGTACCCCGCTAGGAAGCAAAGATTTTAGCATCATTGTCTTTAGCCTACCCATTCGTGCAAATCTTAGCCGATTGGGACAGGCTCAAGCATTCGACGTAGGTTTAGCTTGTAGCCCATAAAGCGATCGCAAAATGGCTAAAGCCGCTAGCAGAAAAGTTCAACTTCTGCCTTTTGCCCTTAGCAACAACTGGCCATTTTGCAGCCGGATAAACCTTTTTTCAAGCTATCTAACGGTTGCCGTCAGATTGGATTTGGAATTGGATAATGGCTTTATACCGTAAAAGCTCAAAATTGCCGTGAAGTTAATTGTCGCTTGCTTGAGTCCCTTACTGCTTCAGCTTTTACCGTTAACGGCGATCGCCCAAACCCCTGAGAGCTTGCAGCCTTACTATCAGTCTCTTCTCGACGATTATCTTGCCAACCCGGTGCCTGCCACGGCTCAAGACTGGCAAGCCATTGATCGCTTGAACGGTGCAGGTATTGCCTACCGCTACTTTGGCAATCCCCAAGCTGCTTGGGCGTTGCACCAACGCGCCTTAGCCATTGCCCAAACCTTAGGCGATCGCCCTCGCGAACTCGATACCCTACGGCACCTGGCTACCACTGCCAACCAATTAGGCGACGATCAAGGCATCGACTTTTATCAGCAGCAACTGGCGATCGCCCAACAACGCCAAGACGCCGAACTAGAAGCCTACCTACTCAACAACCTCAATCTGGCCTATACCAGCATTGGGGATTTGTCAGCGGCACTGGCTACCTACCAGCGCTACCTGCCCCTCGTTAGCCGTCTCGGCCAGTGGGAAAACCAGGTACACGCTTTGCAAGGGCTTTCGACGCTTTATTTCAGCACCTTTGGCCAGCCTCAAACCGCTTTAGAACTGCTAAAAGAAGCGCAGGCGATCGCCCAAACCCACGTCCAAACCCAACCGCAAATACTGCAAAACGTTTTGCTTAACCTGGCCACCGTTTATGAACTGTTGGCAGATACGCCTAACCTGATTCAAACCTATCAGCAAGGCATTGCCTTAACCCAACAAACCAACGACTACCAAAGCCAGTTACTCATGCAGCAAAAGCTGGCTTATCTCTATGCCCGTCTTGACCAGTTTGACCTTGCTCTGCCCCTGCTGACTGCCAATCTCACCTTAGCCCAGCAACAGCAAGATACCACTTGGGCTGCTTGGAGTTTGGATGATCTGAGCTTTGCCTACTGGCAGCAAGGTGATTTGGAGCAGGCGATCGCTTGGCAAACCCAAGCTTTAGCAAGGCATCAGGCCATTGGCGATCGCAGCGGCTTTAGCATCAGCGAAGCACAAGCCCACAGCAATTTAGGCTGGCTGTATTTGGCTCAAGGGCAGGCAGCCGTTGCTGAGCGATCGCTACGGGTGGCGATCGCTCAGTATGAAGGGCTAGCCGACTCGCTTTGGCAAAACCAAGGTTTGTTTGGCCAGCGAGTTGACGATTTGCAGGTCAATTTGCGCGAGGGCTTTCGCGATACGTACCAGGTTTTGCAGCAAGCGCTCGTGGCTCAAAATCAAATAACCGCCGCCTTAGAGGTAGCCGAGCAAGGCCGCGCCCGCAGTTTAGCCACCCTATTAGCGCTTCAAAGCGATCTGCAGGCTACTCCGGTTGAACCCCCCAACTTGGCTCAGCTCCAGCAGATTGCCCGCAGCCATCAGACCACGCTGGTTGAGTACAGCGTTCTCTACGACCAGCCCCGCAGCCAGGTGCAGGGGCGCTTGTCTCAAGTGCCGCGCGAAGCAGCGCTGCTGATTTGGGTGGTGCAGCCCAGCGGCCAGGTCGATTTGCGGCAGGTCAATTTGCGATCGCTTTGGTCTTCTGCATCCCCGCAACCGTTTGGCAGTTCACCGCTCAATGACCTGGTACAGCAAACTCGCGAAGCACTCGGCATTTATGGTCGGGGGTTAGCGGTGACTAATCGTACAGACGCTAATCGCCCTAGCGCCGCAGTTTCGTTACAACAGCTCTATCAAGTGCTGATCGCTCCGATTGCCGACCTGCTGCCTAGCGATCCCCAGCAGCGACTGACGATTATTCCGCAAGATTCGTTGTTTTTTGTGCCGTTTGCTGCCCTGCAAGACCCCGAAGGTCGTTATCTGATTGAACAACACACGTTGCTGATGTCGCCTTCAATTCAAATTTTGGGTTTAACCGAACAGCGCCGCCAGCAGCTAGATGCAACAGCCGGAACCGCCTTAGTTGTTGGCAATCCGCTCATGCCTCAAATTCGACCCCAGCCAACGGCTCCTCTAGAGCCGTTACCCCGTTTACCCGGTGCAGAACAAGAAGCCAGGGCGATCGCTGACTTACTTAACACCTCGGCCTTAATTGGCGCAGAAGCAACAAAGGCTGCTCTGCTAGAGCGTTTGCCCACCGCCCGCGTCATCCACCTGGCTACTCATGGCTTACTAGATGCCACCTACGGCTTTCAAAGCGCCTTAGCGCTTACCCCTACCGCCACAGACAACGGTTTGTTGAATACCCGTGAAATCATTAACTTAGATCTCAAAGCTGAGCTAGTGGTGCTAAGTGCTTGTGACACAGGGCGCGGTCGTTTGACGGGGGATGGTGTCATTGGCCTCTCGCGATCGTTTATTGGCGCTGGGGTGCCCAGTGTGGTGGTTTCGCTTTGGGTTGTGCCCGATGCGCCAACAGCAACCTTGATGACGGCGTTTTATCGCCACTGGCAACAGTCGCAAGATAAAGCCCAAGCCCTGCGGCAAGCCATGCTAGAAACCAAGACCCAATACCCTGCCCCCCAAAGCTGGGCCGCTTTTACCCTCATTGGCGAAGCTAACTAAAGGAATCAAACTTGGCTGGCCACCCCTCGCCCTCGAAAGGCCAAGTGCTAACCTCCTCCCCGCGACAAACTTGGCCTACACGTTAAACCGGAAGAGCATGACATCTCCCTCTTTGACGGTGTAGTCTTTACCTTCGCTGCGGACAAGACCTTTTTCTTTTGCGGCATTCATAGACCCAGCGGTAACCAAATCGTCATAGGCTACCGTTTCAGCGCGAATAAAGCCGCGTTCAAAGTCAGAGTGGATAACGCCTGCCGCTTGAGGTGCCAGCATTCCGGCTTGAATCGTCCAGGCACGGGTTTCCTTTGGCCCGGTCGTAAAATAAGTCCGCAGCCCTAGCAGTTCATAGGTTGCTCGAATCAGAGACTTCAGCCCCCCTTCTTCTACCCCCAGCGATTCTAAAAAGTCTTTACGCTCTTCGGCAGAAAGTTCTACCAGTTCAGCTTCTACTTGGGCAGAGACAACCACGACCTGAGCCGCTTCAGCCTGAGCCAACTGCTGTACCTGTGCTACCCAATCATTGCCTGTGGCTAAATCGTCTTCTGAGACATTGGCTGCATAGATGATTGGTTTGCGGGTGAGTAAGCCTAGCGGCTTGATAATCAGCGCTTCTTCTTCGTCTAGGGTGACGGTGCGGGCTGGTTGCCCTTCATCTAAAGCGGGCTGGAGTTTTTCTAAAATAGCCAGTTCTGCCTGGGCTTCTTTGCTGGTGCGGGCTTGTTTACGCACCCGCTCTAGGCGTCGTTCAATTTGAGCGAGATCTGACAGGGCTAGCTCCAGGTTGATCACCTCAATATCGCGCAGCGGATCAATCGAGCCAGAGACATGGATAATGTCGTCATTCTCAAAGCAGCGCACCACATGGACAATGGCATCGACTTCGCGAATATTGGCTAAAAACTGGTTCCCTAACCCTTCACCTTTGCTAGCCCCTTGCACCAGCCCTGCAATATCGACAAATTCAACCCGTGCAGGTAGAACTTCTGCCGACTCAGAGATTTTGGCTAAAGCCTCTAGGCGTTCATCGGGAACGGCCACAACGCCCACATTAGGTTCAATGGTGCAAAACGGAAAATTGGCGGCATGGGCTTTGGCATTAGCCACAAGGGCGTTAAACAGCGTTGATTTTCCAACATTGGGTAGACCAACGATTCCGGCTCTTAGCATGGTAATTTCGACTTGGCGTTTGCGATCGCAATAAAAAAGATGAAAAAGATAAAGTAGTCGCTCTCAACCTATCCTCCCACTTTTTTCGAGAGCCGTACGGCTAGGGACAGGTTGAAATCGTTAGGGGTGAGTCAACACCTCTCTCTAACCTCATCCTGGGAAAATTTATCTTATCGCTTAGGTGCTATGCTTTGGCTACAATTACCCCGTTCTTTATCGGCATTGAGAGCGATGGCAACTCAGCACATTAGGGTGACAGCAACGATCCCGGTCTTGATGGGCTTTTTACTCAGCGGTTGCAGCCTGGTAGAAGATCTCCTGGGCATTTCTGAACCAACTGAGGTTGAATCTGTAGACACACAACCTAACGCAACCCCTAGCTCCGACAACAACAGCCTGGGGCAAGGTGTCCGCAGCGAAGACGGTACCCTACAGCTATCTTTACCCGCTGGCTGGCAGCGAACCGAAGGTCTACACAGAAGCGCTCAGTTACAGGCAGCGCAGCAGGCAGAAGACCTGTATACCATTGTGCTGGCAGAAGACACAGAAAATTTAGACAAGTTTTCCTTAGAAAACAATGCCACTATCTACCGCCGTCTGCTGATTGGGGGGCTAGACCAGTTTGTTGAGGAAACGATCACCGATGTCGATACGGTCAACAATAACAATGCCGTACAGTACGTGATTGAAGGAGTCTATGAAGATGTGCCGATTACCTATCTGCATACCACTGTCGCCACTCAGCGCTCTTACTACCAAATTATTAGCTGGACAGAAACCGACCGATTCGATGGCTACCAAGAGGAGTTTCAGCAAATAGCCAGTAGCTTTCGCGAGAATTAGTCGGCTAACGACTCTCAAAATATGGCCTAATGAAGAAAGGGTCAGGGCAATCCCAGACCTGCTTTGTGTGTTGTTCTAAATGCTGCCGATTGAATGCTGCTTAACGCTCTCCAGTTTTGCCAACGTTTTTGCCGAAGTGTAGTTTTAGCCCTGCTGCTGTTTAGCCTTTTGGGGTTGATGCCTGCAACAGCGCTAGCGGGTTTAAATGACGATCATTACGATGGCAATATTTTTGCTTTGTATGCGGGCAATGGCTCTTTAGTGCCGCCGCGGGTTAACCTGGCGCAGTCTTTTAAGGCGCATAAGCCAGCTATTTTGGTTTTTTATGTCGATGATAGCGCTGACTGTAAGCAGTATTCGTCGGTGATTTCTCAACTGCAAGCGCCCTATGGACGCGCTGCAAACTTTATTCCCATCATGGCCGATTCGGTACCTGCGCAAGATAGCTATGAGCCAACGGAACCGGGGTATTACTTTAAAGGTTCAGTGCCGCAAACTCTGATTTTTGACGAAGCGGGAGAAGTGGTTTTTGATGCGGTGGGCACGGTTGCTTACACAACGGTGGATGATGCTTTGAGAGAAGTGTTTAACTTGCTGCCGCGATCGCAGTCGATTGAGCTAAAGCGACGTCCGGTTAACGAGGTGAATACTGAGCTGGTTAACGAATAGCCAATTGCTGTCTGGCTCAGGATCGAGGCTGAAATTTTACGGCAGGGGCACGACCAAGCGCCCCCTTTAACCTGTGGGTTTAAGCAGCCTGACGCTGGCACAGCAGCAGCGCGAACCACTTTTGCTCGTCGGTAAATGCTTGCAGACAGGCAAGCTGAAATGCGGCTAGTTCCTGCGTCATTTCTTCGAGGTCAAATTTGCGAGAAATCTCGCTCAGCAAACGCTCACCCTTAGCAAACTCAACCGTTAGATCTAAGGCCGCAAGCTGTACCGTTTGATCACGCAAACTTTCAATATAAATTTCAATTTGGTGGGCTACTGGGTTGTAAAAAGCCACATGGGCAAACTGAGACACATCAAAGTCACCGTCAAAGCGCCAGTTGAGGTGATGCAGCATGTTGAGGTTAAAAGCTGCCGTAATGCCCTGGCTGTCGTCGTAAGCAGCCTCTAAAATGGCTTTGGGCTTGCGCAAATCGATACCCAGCAAAAAGTATTCACCGGGTTGTAGCGCTTGTGAAACTTTGGCTAAAAAGGCTTGGCAGGCATTGGGGGCTAAATTGCCCAAAGTGCTACCGATAAAACCAATCAGGCGGCTGGGCAAAGCGGCTTTGGGTAGTTGAGCTAGGGCTGTTTCATAGGTGCTAACAAAGCCCTGCACCTGTAGCTGGGGATAGTCTTTTAGCAACTGGAGAGCGCTGTCTTTGAGAATACCGCCGCTAACATCAATGGGTAGGTAGTGTAGCGGCTGGCCTGCTGCTTGATACGCATCTAGCAAGAGGCGAGTTTTAGTAGAGCTACCACTACCAAGTTCAACCAATTCGCAAGAACCCGTTAAATGGGCGATCGCAGCGGCAGAGTCTGCCAAAATTTGAGTTTCGGTACGGGTCAGATAATACTCAGGCAGTTGGGTAATTTGTTCAAAGAGCTGAGAACCGCAATCATCATAAAAATATTTAGGGGGCAGTGATTTTGGCTGTTGAGACAGCCCCGTAATCACATCTTCTCCCATAGGGGCTGAGGCAGTATCCTCTAGCCAGTTGTGGAGGGTTAAGCGGTCTTCTATCACCTGGCTAGTTCTTGGCTCAGGTGGCTGGATCGGCGGTGTTTGTGACAGTTTTGAAATAGACATGACGTTTATAGCTAGGCGGATATCATCAACGTGACAAGCTTCACCTGTAGGCCGCTAAGCGGTTTCAGGCGGTGGATCCAGACGAAACTAACAGACTTTGGGGTTGCAAGCGTATTGTCCCACCCAGAGGAACTTTAACCGTTAGCGGCTAATTCTTTGTCAGATACACAGCGAAAACCCACAAAAACCTGCCGAACGTGGGGGTGATACCAGTTCCGAAATGTCAGCCGCCGCACCCAAGGGCGAGTTGCCCAACTGCTGCCCCTAAGAACCCGGTGCTGACCATCAAAGTAAACCTGAGAATAGCCGGGATAAGGATAGGCGCAAAAGCCTTCATATTCGGCAAACCAGGACGCTGTCCATTCCCATACTTGCCCTAGTGATTGGGTGAGATCTACCCTGGCAAGCGGATCTGGTTTCTGATGATCGCTGCCATTGTAAGACGTGCGATCGCCCCAGCCGTCTTCCATTAGAGTGACTTCTGCTACAGAATGGAGTCGCATAGCCTTTTCCCATTCTGCTTCGGTGGGTAATCGTTTGCCGACAAAGCGCGTATAAGCCTCTGCTTCATACCAGCTCACCCCGCAGACGGGAACGGTTTGCCACCCATCGCCCCAACGCCAGTAAAGCGGCTGACTCACCTGGGCTTGCTGTAGCCACTCCCAGCCAGCGGCTGACCAATAGGTGGGGCTTTGATACCCCTGAGCGGCGATAAACTGCTGATAGTCGCCTTGGGTGACGGGATAGGCGTCTAGATAAAATTCGTCTAAGTCAACCGTGTGAGCCAGCTTTTCGTTGTCAATTGCTGCTAGGCCGTCGTAGCCCATTTGAAAAGAGCCAGCCGGGATGCGGCAGGCAGGCAGGGGCACGGCAGCAGTGAGGGGTGTGGGAGTTTCCCAGGCTTGTGTCCCCCGGTGCAAAGCTAAGACCATTGCCATCGTTTCATAATGCTGGCTTTCGTGCTGCAAAAGCCAGTGCCACAGGCGACCCTGCTGGGCCAGCGGGGCGATCGCCAAATAGCTCAAAACTTGATCGCGGATAGTGCTGAGATAGCTCAGCAGGGTAGGCAAGTCGGGCAGATTTTGGCGCTCGGCTTTGGGTAAACCATCGGCGGCGAACAGGCGGCGATATTGGGGAAAAGCGCAAGGCTGCTGAGCTAGGTTCTCTAAAATCCACAGCGATTCGGTAAAGCCAATGTGCCCTAGGTGCCAGCCAATGGGGCTGAAATCTGGGTGGGCTTGTTGATAGAAGGTCGCCTCATCGAGATGAGCCACCAACGCCAGCGTATCGGCTCGACACTGAGCGTAGGCTTTTTCCAGGTGCGATCGCAGGACGATAGGGTCTGTTTCTAAGCCGACTGCGTGAGACGCTGAGCGCCGCAGGAGAGGAGAACTGGCATCCATCATGAGGCAAAGTCTAAGGGGCGGCTATGGAGTTCTAAGTCGGAGCTGATGTGTAGCAGCGTCGAAGGGGGACAAGCAACCCAATCAGCCTCAAAGAGCGGTTCTGAAACCACCAGAACCGCATTGGGCAACCTGAGGTCGTCACGCAGCCAGTAGAGCGAAGGTTGCGGAGCCGCAGTGGCAAAGCGGGCAGCGACCAACTGTTGGCCGTCGCTCACAACGATATTGGCTAAAGTGCGAATGTTGTGGGTGTGGCTGAGTTGAGAGAGTTGTTGCAGGGTTTGGTAGAGCGCTGCTGATAAAGACAACTCTGGCTGAACTGCGAGCTGATGCACCAGCAAAGCAAAAATATGCTCAGAGTCGGTCGTTCCCTGAATCCCTTGATAGGCCACATCACACAGGCGATCGCGCAAGGGGCGACAAAGCGACTGGCGAAAATTTTCAATAAAGCCGTTGTGGATAAAGAGCCAATGCTGGTGCTGAAAGGGCTGACAATTTTCTAAACTGATGGCCTGCCCAGGGGTAGCGCTGCGAATATAGGCCAAGGCACAACCCGACTCTATATAGCGACTTAGCGACGGCAAGTTGACATCATTCCAGATTGGCAGAATATTGCGATAGACAAAGGGATCGCTACGCCGCTGGGCGTGGTACCAGCCCAGACCAAAGCCATCGGCATTGAGCAGGGCAGTTTCCATTTCACGCGGCTGATAGCTTTGCTCAATGAGAGAATGCTCTGGCTTGGTCAACCAGCGATCGAGCGGAATGGCAGGGCCTAAATACCCCAATAGACGGCACATATAGCTTGTATCTAAGTGCAGGCGCTATTGGTGACTATAGCCTATTTACGGAAAAACACGGGTAGAGACGCCATTAGCGAAGGGTGAGCCGACTTCATCCGCCTGGGGTTGTTGTCAACGCGGCGATCGCCAGACAAGCCCAACCCACAATAAAAGCCACACCGCCTAACGGGGTGATAGCTCCCCACCATTTAATTCCTGAAAGGCTTAAGGCATAAAGGCTACCCGAAAAGATCAAAACACCCAGCCCAAACCCCCAACCCGCAGCGGTTAACCAGCCACTACTGGCCGATCCTTGCACACCCAAAATACCCACAGCCAGTAGCCCCAGCGCGTGATACATCTGGTAGCGAATGCCCGTTTCAAAAATCTCCAGCGATCGCACCGCTAGCTGGTTTTTCAACGCATGTGCCCCAAACGCTCCCCCAGCCACTGCTAAACCCGCCAAGACTGCTGCCAAAACCAGAAAAATACGAGCCATTTTTCCTACTCAAAACGCTGGAGCGATCGTATCGTTATTTTGCCAGCATCCGGTGGGTCGGTCTGGTTGCCCATTGCCGAGATAGAACCGCCCGCTCAATCGCGCAACACCAGTACCACCTGCGCCCCAACTGCTTCTAGCTGCCGCTTAAAGTCTTCGGCGGTCGTTTGAGCTGCCCCTTTTTGAATAGGTTGCGGCAGTTTTCTCATCAAGGCTTTAACATCTTTCCAGCTCAAGCCCGTCAGTTTTTGCACCGTGCGCACAACTTCCCGTTTTTTATATTCGGGTACTGCTTCTAAAATCACATCGAAGGTTACGGCGGGGGCGGGGCGTAGTAGCTGGGTATCGACATCGCCCAAATGAAAATAGTAGAAAACTCCACCTCGATCGTCTACCTGAAAATCTGCGTCGTAGATGCGGGCACGTTCGTCGAGATAAGCCTTGGCTGCTTCACCAGTCAAATTAGCTTCCATGGCAAATCGCAGCGGCGCTACTTTGCCTTTGCCCGCTTTGACCAGCTTAAAAAAAATAGCTTGCAGGCGATCGCGCTCTTGCCGTTTTTTTTGCAACTGGGCATCAAGCCCCAAATAAGCACCAAAGCCCACCGCCGGAACGCCCAGTAAAATTCCAGCTAATACCGTTTCGCGTTTATCTAGCCGATTGGGGTTGCGATCTAGCCCTGTTTCTAGCGATCGCGCCAAACACCAAAACCCAACCAACAGCAGCAGTCCGGCTGAAATTTGCTTAACTCGCCTCATGCCTCTCTACCTGGGGAACTGATAGAAAAACTCTCCTTGCTCTCCTACACTAAAGTCTGCCCCAAATTCTTTAGCGCGTTCGTCTAAATAGGCGCGAGCTTCTTGGCCTGACATGCCAGTGGCTCTGGCAAATTGCAGAACGCTGAGGGAACCTGAGTTTTCATCTATGAGTTGAAAAAAGGTCTGCTGTAGCTGCGCTTGGGCGGCTTCTGCCTGAGCAATTTTGGCCTGCTGCACCTGAGTGCGAAGTCGCCAAGCCCACCAGCCCCCTGCTAGTAAAGGCGGGCCACCAAAAATAGCAGCGGCGGCCAACAAGTCAGCGCGATCGCTAGCATTTTCAGGGGCAAACGCAACCGCGACAAACAACCCCAGCAAAAACAGACCTAGCAAAAGCAAACAGCCGGAACCGACTGTTTGAGCTGATTTCTTCATAGCGCATCCACAGGAAGACCGCCCCCATCTTAGCCTTGCTAGCGGGTCGCTTCCAACAGCCGAGAAAAGTAAAACTGGGTTTTGTTAAAAGCTGTGCGCTGAACTGTCCAGCCATTGGCTTCTAAAATTTTAACCACATCTGCTGGGCGGTGCAGGTAGGCACGGGTGGCTTTGCTAGGGCCAGGAAAAAAGTCGCCCACTTTTTTCAGGACTGTGTAAAAAATAGTTTTGGGAGCAAAGCTGAGAATCAAGCGCGATTCTGCCAGCGAACTCAGGTGCTGAATCATGTCAGCGGCTTTGTCTTGCGGGTAGTGAATCAAAACGTCTAGGCAAACGACAGTATGATAGCGACCTGCTAACTGTTCGAGATCTTTAACTTCAAAGGTTGGTACTTGCTCCGGTCGAAGTTCGGCTTGGGCGCGCTCTTTCGCCTCACCTACCATTTTTTCAGAAATGTCGCTAGCGTAAACCTGTGCTCCTGCCGCCGCCATCGGCAGGCTTAAACTACCGACTCCACAACCCGCATCACAGACCGACAAGTCTGCTAAGTTGCCATCTGCTGCAAACCAGGTCATAACAGTGTCAACGGTTTGCTGATGACCTTTGCGAATATCAAGCTGGACTTTATTAACTTCGCCGTCGCCATAGATGCGACGCCAGCGATCGAAGCCTTTGGCGTTAAAGTATTCGCGGACAACGGTTTTATCGTCTACTGCGGTCATAAGATATGTAAAGTTAAAAAGGCTGGCAAGATAAATCCTATTACGTTTTGCTGTCGTCAGTAACTTTTAGGGTGTGTTTGATCAAAAAATACTTGGCCAACAGAAAAGTGCAGCAGGATCGAACTGCTGCACTCTAGTACGCTTTTGGGATTAGGGGTCTAAAAAAAACTAGAAAATCGCTGGTCTAATTGATTTTTTGCTGCTTGCTAGCCGCCGTTTTGACCGAGAGACGCAGCAAACTTAGTTGCTAAATCTTGATCGGCTTCAGTGGCTTCTGACGCTAGCTGTTCGGTTGTTTCGCTGTCAACACCCACGTTTTCGTCTTCTAGCGCTTCGGCATGGTCGGCTTGGGCGGAAGCAAGGGTTTCGCGGACTCCACAGCGGCTCTCTTCAGACTGAAGTTCTGAGGGATTAAAGGGTTTAAAGAAAGTCATGATATTCTCCAGGGTCGTTAAAAATGTCTGTTTTAGAGAGCATTTCAACCACTAAGATTAAAGCCCAAGGGCCAAGCCCGTTCGTTTTCTACTCTCTACTTTTAAGATAAAAAGTAAAAGTAAAAAAGTTGATAGGGTTGGGCTTTTAACTTAGAAGTTCAGCCTAAAGAAAAAGGCTTCAGTCTAAAGAAATAGGCGATCGCTGAGAAATGAACAAAAGCCTGTTTCTAACCTTTGTTTCTCTCTTTTATCGCTTGAAACATAAGCGTAGCCGCTTTGGGTTTGCGCCTAGGAAGCGGAAAGATAGCCATCAAAAAGCAGAAATCGTACGCAGAAGCCAAGCAAACGTCAGGCGTAAAGCGCCCTTCACCGTGCCGTTTGCTTTTGTCTCCAGCCTGCATCCTTCTTGCTGCTTGCTGCCTTTGGCTATAACTTTGGCAAAGCAACCCCGTCTAGGCGACTAAGGCTGCAAAACTCAGCTTAAATGTTAAGCAATATTGCTATGACGCAAAATTACTGGCTATCTCCGTCTGGCTCTCCTTTACCGCCAAACGCTCCCCCAGGAGAAACCGTAGAGCAGCTACGTCGCCAGCATCAATTAATTTTGAATGCTGTTGGAGAAGGGGTATATGGCCTAGATGTTGACGGCAATGTCACCTTTGTCAACCCAGCCGCCGCCGCGATGATCGACTGGCCGATGGCAGAACTCATTGGTAAATCAATGCATGTGGTCTTACATCACTCGCATCCTGATGGGACGCCTTACCAGCGCGAAGATTGTCCGATTTATGCCGCCTTTCAAGATGGCAGTATCCGGCGAGTGACTCATGAAGTCTTTTGGCGACAGGATGGCACCTCCTTCCCGGTGGAATATATCAGTACGCCCCTGCATGACGAGACAGGGACACTCATTGGCGCAGTGGTGACATTTCGCGATATTACCCAGCGCCGCTGGGCTGAGGAGGTACTACAGCGCACCAACGAAGAACTAGAGCTAAAGGTACAAGAGCGTACGGCTAAGCTGCGGCAGGCAAATCACCAACTGCGGGAACTGAGCGATATGCGATCGCGCTTTGTTTCAATGGTTTGTCACGAGTTTCGCAATCCGCTGAACAATATTGCGCTGTCGGTATCATCTTTGCAGCGCTACGAAGCTCAGCTCAGCCCTGAGGAAAAAACGGATTATTTGCTGAACATTAAAACCAACGTCGAACGCATGACCGAAATGATTGACGACATCCTGGTGATCGGCAAAATCGAAGCCAAGGTACTGGAAGTCAACCCTCAGCCGCTCGATCTAGTGGCTTTTTGCCAGGAGTTGCTAAATCAGCAGGAGTATTGCAGAGCGCAAACCTCCATTCAGTTTAGCTGCCGCAGTCGGCAGTTAATCGCAAGTTTAGATGAACGCTTACTGCGATCGATCTTGAGTAATTTATTGTCGAACGCGATGCGCTACACACCGGATGACAAGGCTATTTGGCTAAAACTAGCCAGACGCCAAGGCCAGATTATTATTCAAGTGAAAGATGAAGGTATCGGCATTCCTCTGGCAGATAAGCGTCATCTGTTTGAGCCGTTTCACCGAGGCGGCAATGTTAGTAATGTACCAGGAACAGGTTTAGGGCTAAGCATTGTCAAACAGTTTGTAGAACTGCTGCGGGGGACGGTTAAAGTTGTCAGTAAGGTGGGGGCAGGCACAACGTTTATTGTGCGCTTGCCTGTGAAACGCGGCGATAAATTAAATGGCGCAAGCTAAATCAAGCCGCGATCGCCTCAAGCTTGAAGAAGCTATTCGCTGCGAACTGTCGATTGCCGCATGACAGCATTTAAGCAAACCATTTTTCATTTCCAGCCCAGATTGCCAAAGCAAAACTAGCTTGTGTGTTTCTAGGTATTTACTGTGTTAAACAATGGGCGGTACTGGACTCGAACCAGTGACATCCTGCTTGTAAGGCAGGCGCTCTACCAACTGAGCTAACCGCCCCCATTGCTTGCCGAATTGTATTGTAGCAGACTCCTCAGAGTTTATATCCCCTTTTTTAAATTTGCAGTAAGCTAAATCTGCTGATACAACTGCACCATGCCTTCAGGTCGCACTCACGATCGCATTACCCTCTGGAGCCTTCCCCTAGTTTTGCTATTGGCATTTTGGCTTACCCTGAGTTTTTGGCTCACAGGGTTGGTGGGGGCAGGGTTTTTGTTTGGGGGCTTCATGTTCGGGCCAGATCTAGACGTGCGATCGCTACATTCGCGCCGTTGGGGATGGTTTCGTTGGATTTGGGTGCCCTATCGCGGCAGTCTCAAACACCGTTCGCGCTTTTCGCATGGCCCCCTTATGGGAACGGTGGTGCGGGTGGTGTACTTGGCGCTCTGGCTGGCACTTTTGGGGATAATTGCCATTGAAATTGTCAATGCGATTGGCCTCACCGAAATTACCTGGATCGAGATTCGCCAAAGTCTTTTGCAAACTTGGCGTAGCTATTGGCGCGAATGGCTCGCTGTGTTTGCTGGTCTCGAATTAGGTGCCCTCAGTCATTACAGCAGTGATTGGTTAGTTTCTGGCTACAAAAAATCGAGAAAGCGTCGCCAGAAACAGCGGAAGTCTAAGCGAAAATGAGACACTAAAGAAGTTTCCTCTGAGTGACTTAAAAATTCATGACCCAAGCCCAGCCTGATGCCGCTCATGCCCTCACTTCGCCCATCCTGGCGGCTCTGCAGCGCTTAGTTGAGGTGGTGGCTCAACTGCGCCACCCCGAAAGCGGCTGTCCCTGGGATCTGGCTCAAACACCGCAAACGCTGATTCCTTACGTGATTGAGGAAGCCTATGAGGTGGTAGATGCCATTCAAACGGGTCAGCCAACTGATATTGCCGAAGAACTGGGTGATTTGCTCCTACAGGTAGTTTTACAAGCCCAAGTCGCTCAAGATGCCAATCAGTTTGATCTAGCCGTAGTAGCTAACGGCATTGCTGACAAGCTCATTCGTCGTCATCCGCATGTTTTTGGGGATGTCAACACTACCGACATTGAAGAAATTCATCGTACCTGGGAGCAGATCAAAGCAGCCGAAAAAGGTATTCCCCACGACCCCGATAAGCTCACCCCCAAGCTGCAAAAATACAGCCGCACGCTCCCCCCTTTAATGGCTGCGATGAAAATTTCTAAGAAGGCTGCTGGAGCCGGATTTGAATGGGAAAATATAGAGGGCGTATGGGAAAAGTTTGACGAAGAATTGGCCGAGTTTCAACAGGCGATCGCAGATGAACCCAAAGCTAATCAGCAGGCAGAGTTGGGCGACTTGCTCTTTACGCTGGTAAATATTGCCCGCTGGCACAACCTCGACCCAGCAGAAGCGCTACAGGGCACCAACCGCCGTTTTATTCAACGCTTCGCCCAAGTAGAAGCCGTTGCCGAGCGATCGCTGAGCGATTACTCACTGGCCGAACTAGAAGCCCTCTGGCAAAAGGCCAAGGCAAAACTGGCTAAAGAAACCGATCAATCTACCCATTGAGCCAACGTCATAGCGGTAGACACTAAAGCTGAAATATTTAAATGGCTAAAAGTCGATGACAGAAAAGCTTTCATTCTGCTCTTTGCCTTCAGCCCTCTGCCTTTAGCTGCCTTTAGCTATATCTGGTTAGGCCAGGGTTGCGGTTCAGCAATGCCATAGCCCTGTAGATAGTCCACCCCAATTTGCCGCAAATGCTGCATCGCCACCTCAGTTTCGACAAATTCAGCCACGGTCTGTAGACCCATTACATGCCCAACATGATTAATAGACTCCACAATGGCATAGGCCGTTGGATCCGAGTCAATGTCTTGAATAAAGCGGCCATCAATTTTCAAAAAATTTACAGGCAGCGTTTTTAAGTAGGCAAACGAGGACATGCCGCTGCCAAAGTCATCTAAAGCAAACCAGCAGCCGAGCGATTTCAGCTCTTGCATAAAGTGAGTTGCTTTCTTGAGATCACAAATCGCGGCAGTTTCCGTAATTTCAAAACAGATGCTGCTGGGTGAAATTTTGTAATGGTTGAATTGCTCTCTCAGAAAATCGAGAAAATACTTGTCGTTGAGACTGGCTCCAGACAGATTGAGCGCATGGAGATCGTAGGGCAAACTCGACGGTGATTGGGTTTGATGACGTTGTAGCTCAGCAAAGCAAGTTCGAATGACCCAGCGATCGACTTCAGGCATTAGATCATAGCGTTCAGCCGCCGAAACAAACGCCGCAGGTCGAATCAGCCGCCCTTCCGCATCAACCATGCGCAACAAAATCTCAGTATGGGCTTTGTTCGTTTCCGCCGCAGCCGAAATAATTGGTTGGTGGTAAAGGCGCAACTGGTGATCTTCTAAAGCTTGGCGAATTCTCACACTCCATTGCCGCTCTTGGCGCTGATGGGTAAGCGTCACGTCATCGGTTTGGTAAACCTGTACCCGGTTGCGACCCGCATCTTTAGCCGCATAACAAGCCGCGTCTGCAGCACTCATGACGCTGACTAAATTAAGGCTTTCAGCATCAATAACAACCAAACCCATGCTAACGCCCACACCAAAAGATTTTTGCTCCCACACAAAACGAAAGGTATGGACAGCCTGCCGTAATTCTTCAGCGATCGCGATCGCCCGGTCTAAAGGGCACTGATAGAGCAAAATACCAAATTCATCACCGCCTAAGCGAGCTAAGGTATCGATGGTGCGAATACCACTTCTGAGTAACCGAGCAAGCTGGCGCAGCAATTCGTCCCCTGCTATATGGCCGCAGGTATCGTTAACCACCTTAAACTGATCCAGGTCTAGGTAGCAGAGAACATGATGCTGATTTTCTTGATGGGCACTTTCAATTGCTTGAGTTAGCTTTTGCTCAAAATAACACCGATTTACCAAGCCCGTCAGCGCATCGTGATTGGCTTGCCAAGACACTTGCCGAGCAAGCTTACGAGCCTGAGTGACATCGCGAAAGACCAACACCGAACCCACGACCTCTCCTTCTCGGTTGCGAATAGGAGCGGCTGAGTCTTCAATGCTATAGCGCGTGCCATCACGATGAATCAGCGCCGTATGATTAGCCAATGCCAAAACACAGCCTTCTCTCAATACCTGCTCAATTGGATTAGGCGCGGGTTCTAAGGTAATTTCGTTAATAATCTGAAAAACTTCTAGCAAAGGCCGTCCTTTTGCCTCGGCTTCACTCCAGCCCGTCAGTTGTTCGGCAATGGGGTTGAAGTAAACGACCTGCCCCTGAGCATTGGTCGTAATAACGGCATCGCCAATAGACTGTAGCGTAATTTGAGCCAGTTCTTTTTCTTCAAACAGAGCTTGCTCGGCTCGTTTGCGATCGCTGATATCGCGCACAATTTGCAGCACCGTCTCTGGGGTATAGGGCACCATCTGCACTTCTTCATACTGCAGGCGATCGCCAATATAGACTTGCTGCTCATATTGCTGAATTTCGCCTGTCTCTAAAGCGCGGCGACAGGCAGCCAAATGCCGTGCCGCAATTTCAGGCGGTAAAAAAGTCGCCAGCGGTTTACCCACGATTTCACAGTCAACCCCTAGCAAATTAATAGCTGGATTTTGGCGGACTTGTTTGGTATAAAAGCCATCTCGATGCAATATCAGCATCAAATCGGGAATCGTAGAAAGAATCGCTCGAGTTTCCGCTTCTTGCTCAACTAAGGCGGCTTCCGTTCGCTTGCGATCCGTCACATTTTGCGCCAGCGACAAAATTGAAATGAGTTCTCCCGCTTCGTTAAACAGCGCCGAATTGTACCATTCGCAATCAACAACGCCGCCAGCTTTGGTGTAGTTGCGGTTATAAACAATATTGTGAGGCGTTTGCCGACTGAGTAACTCTCTTGCTTTTTGGCCAACCCTATCGACATCAGCTGCGTAAACAAACTGCCAATCATTCAGGCTTTTGCCAATAACCTCATCAAGCGTCCAACCAAAAACAATTTCAGCCGTTTTTGACCATTGCTGGACACAGAAGTTGTGATCCCATTCGATCACGGCTAAAGGCGAGTTTTCAAAATGAAAGTGCAGCCGCTGTAAAGCCTGTTGTAGCTGGGTTGCGGTTTCTTTTTGGGCAGTGATGTCAGTAATGGTGCCGACATAGCCTGTAATTTGGCCTGCTAAATTGCGCTCTGCAATGGCTTGTCCATAAACCCAGGTAACTTTCCCTTCAGAGTTTTTGAAACGATATTCTAATTGAAAAGGTTGATGAGACTGGGCTGCCTGTGACCACGCGGCATAAACAGGTGCCCGATCAGCAGGGTGAAGCCCTTTAGCCCAGCCTTCTCCTAAAGCTTCCGATAAGGATAAGCCAGCAATCTGACACCAGCGTTCATTTACATACAAACAGCAACCTGCCGCATCGGTTCGGAAAATACCAACAGGAGAAATTTCTGCCAAGCTGGCATACTGCGCCTGACTTTCTAACAGCGTGGCCTCAATTAGCTGACGTTGCCTAATTTCAGCTTGTGCTTGCTGATAAAGTTCACCCTGATGAATAGCGATCGCAACCTGAGAGGCTAACCGCCGCAATAGCCCCACTTCTAACGTTTTCCAAAACCGAGGGGCACTGCACTGGTGGGCAACTAAAACGCCCCACAGCCGCCCTTCATAGTCAATGGGGACTAAGAGACGAGCCTGCACCCCGTACTGCTGCAACACTGTTCTAAAGGCTGGAAAAATTTTGGCCTTGTTCAGATCGCTGTCAGCCACCACAAACTCCTGGCTGATATCAAACTGCTGCCCCAAAGGCTGAAAGTCCGGCAGTACGACACCTTGCATCGAAGGCCACGGAGACGCAACAGACTCTACCCGTACCTGCTGCCGTCCATCTGGCAACAGACTATTAATGAGAACCCGATCTGCCTGAAGAAACTGGCGCACCTCACTGACAGTCGTTTGTAAAATTGTTTCTACATCTAAAGATTGACGAATGCGCTGGGTTAGAGTAGCCAGTAACCGATTAAATTTGAGTCGTCGGTTCAGTTGCGGCGTACTAATTTTCATAGCTTAAAGCGCATTTTCAGCGTTTAGATGCCATTGAGATGCTATAGCGTAGCAAAAATCACAACTCTCCCAAGTGACAAGCGTCACTTGGGAGTTAGGTTCTTATTGCTCTCAGCTTTGATTTCTGCAAACCTAAGCTACCCTACACGTAGGCCACAGTAACGCCCGTACCGCCATCAGCTTGGGCGGCTGGTTCCCATCGTTCGACCTGTGGGTGGCGTTTGAGAAATTCATGGACGCCTTGCTTAAGTTTGCCAGTTCCGTGACCGTGAATGATCCAGATAGGGCCATTGGCTTTGGCGATCGCCGCTTCTAAAGTCACCTCAGCTTCACTAACGCGTTGGCCGCGCAGGTCAAAAGTATTACGAGCGGTACGCACAGCCGGCGCTTTAGCCGCAGGAACCGTAGGTAGGGGAGCCGCAGGTTTGACTGGAATATCAGCCTTCTCGCCTGCTAAAGATTCAATGTCTGACAAAGCAACCGTCATTTTCATCAAGCCAAAGCGCACCGTTAGCTTGTTGTCTTCATCCGGTTCAGTCAGCACATCTGCGGTTTGTCCCAGGCTGGGAATCCGAACTCGATCGCCAGTTTTCGGTCTAAAGCCAGGTTGGCGCGGCGGCGATGGCGGCGGTAGCTGCTGATGGGCAATTTGATCAATTGCGGCGGTAGCCTGTTGAGCCGCTTGGGCTTTAGGTTCTCCTTGCTGTAACCGTCGGATGACTTTAGCAATTTCGGCTTTAGCTTCTGCGATCGCTGACTGAACGGCTTGTTCTTGCTGTCGTTTGAGTTCTTGCTCTCTGGTTTGTAGCTGTTGGGCTTTGTTCGCCACTTCTGCGTGTAGCTTTTCCGCTTGGGCGAGTAGCTTTGCTGTCTCTTCAGCGCTATTTTCCTGGCGACGACGCTGGGCTTCAAGGCCAGCAATCACCTGGTTGACATCTTCCTGACCGCCAAGCCCTACATAGTTTTCAGCTTCAGCAACCACCGCTTCATCTAACCCCAAACGACGGGCAATACTCAGCGCATTCGATCGCCCAGGAATCCCCCAAAGCAAGCGATAAGTTGGCGATAGGGTAACCTCGTCAAACTCGACAGAAGCATTTTCAAAACGCTCATCTTCGTATTTCAGCGCTTTTAGCTCACCAAAATGAGTTGTGGCAACGGTGAGACGAGCATGATCAGCAAGGTGCCGCAATAAGGCGATCGCTAAGGCACTCCCCTCCGAAGGATCGGTACCAGCGCCCACCTCGTCTAAAAGAACAAGGGCATTGGTGAGGGAAGGCGCTAGCGGCCATACGGGCTTGTCTACCGCTGTGGGATCTGGCGGTGTTGGCTCAACCGGGGCAGATGGGGAGGGTGCCTCTATCACCGGAGAGTCAGCCATTGCAACGGGCTGCAGAGCAGTCAAAATGCGGCTAATGCGCCGAATGTGGCCGGAAAAGGTTGAAAGACTTTGCTCAATTGATTGCTCGTCACCAATATCTGCCAATACCTGATCAAACCAGGGCATTTCAACTGGCTCACGCGCCGGAATGAAAAGTCCCGCTTTAGCCATCAGAGCTGCTAAGCCCAGCGTCTTCAAGGTAACGGTTTTACCGCCCGTGTTTGGCCCAGTAATCGCCACCACTCGAATTTGCGGCTGAATCACGACGTTAGTAGGAATGACCGCAGGGCCGTCTTCGTGTTGCGCTTGCCAGACCAAAAGCGGATGGCGTAATTGACGGAGCGTTGTGACGTCATCGGCGGTAACAAAGCGGGGAGGATTGGCCTCCAACCAGCGAGAATAACGGGCACGCGCAGTAGCAAGATCCAGGGTGGTGACGATCGCCAACAAATGTTCTAAATCAGGCAACGCTTCAGCGACTTGCGCCGAAAGCTGCCGCAGAATCCTGTCTTCTTCCGTTTTTTCTTGTCGTTGCAATTGCCGCAAACGGTTGCCCATTTCGATGACGCTTTGCGGCTCAATATAAAGCGTGGCTCCGCTGGTAGAAGCATCATGCACAATCCCTGGAATGGCATCTTTTTGCGGAGCTTTGACTGGAATCACAAAGCGATCGCTGCGCTGCGTAATGAGCTGTTCTTGCACAGCGCCTGCCTGCCGCTGCAAAATCCGCTGTAGTTTTTGGTAGATCTGATCGCGACCTTGCTTGAGCTGGCTGCGAATGCCGCCTAGCTTGGGGCTAGCGCGATCGCTCACCTCGCCTAAATCATCAATTGCATGGTGAATTGCCTGCTCTAGCTCTGGAGAAGTCCGCAAATCAACAACCAATTCGCTCAGCGCTGGCACCTCCGTTTCGTAGCTGTCAATAGTGCGTCGTAGCTGCCGGGCACCGTTTAGCGTTGTCGCGATCGCCAACAACTCTTTACCCGATAAAACGCCTTGCTTTTCGACTCGATCCAGAGCCGCACCAATATCTTCAATGCCGCTAAAGCTCAACCCTGTGGTTTCGCTCTCTAGCCAATCCACTTGCTGAGTTTGGGTTAACAAAGATTCACTTTCAGCCTGACGCTTCGGTAACGTTAGATGTCGAGCGGCGATCGCGCCTAGCTTAGTTGCCGCAAAGGTGGCAAGCTGTTGACAGAGACGAGGCCATTCAAGCAAATCAAGTGTTTCAGATTGGATCAAGGTTCAATTTAATTAAGATGAAGCCAACATTGAGAGCAGGTAAACTCACCCTGTTAATCAGTATAAAAGCCTTGAATTCCACTTGCCTATTACGCCATGTGGCTGGAGTTTAGTTACAAAATTCGGTTTAAGCGGAAAACTACAGATAATTAAAATAGGTAGAACGCCTCAGTTAGGGTTTTAACAAACTTTTGCATCAAAGCGGCTATCCCTTGAGGGAAGACAGTGCAGTGGGTTTACAGGGTTAGCATTTCATCACCATTGGTAACGCAACGGCAACTTTCACAACAAGGATCAGTGACCGTGATAGTTAACCTTTTATCTCCTTGGCAGCCTCAACGCGGCTCAACCGCGTCATCCTGACAGCCTCATTGCCCTATGGCTCATTTTTCCCTCAAGCGTTCGCTCACCCAAGCTTCTGGTAAGTTACCACTACGCAACGTGCTGGTAGTTTCGTTTGTGGTTCAAATAACAGCAGTTGTCGGCCTGACATCCTGGATTTCTTTTCGCAACGGTCAAAGAGCCGTTCAGTCTCTAGCCACTCAATTAAGTCAAGAAATTAGTGCCCGAATTGAAGACCATGTGGAAGCTTATTTAGTTCAGCCGACCTGGTCTTTAGAACAAAGTCTCAGCGCGATCGCCAGCGGTGATCTCTCTACTCAAGATTTAGAGGCTCTAGAACGTCACTTTTGGCATCAGCTACAAGCTGCCGATTACTTAAGTGCCCTCTATTTTGGTAGCGAAACGGGTGAGTTTGTTGGCGTACAGCGCCGTGAAGACGGCGAACAACTCTTGTGGTACATCGATGTCGCCTCAGTGCCGCAGCGCAAAACCTATCGCCTTGATGCCAACGGGCAGCCTCTAGAACTCACAGGCACACAAGCCTATGATCCGCGTTTACGCCCCTGGTATCAGGCGGCAGTCAGCGCTGGCCAGCGTACCTGGAGTCCGATCTATCGCTTTGCCTCGCAAGACTACGCCCTGTTGGGCATAACCCCAGCAGCACCTGTCTACAGCGATCGCGACCAGCTTCAAGGCGTACTCGCGGTTGACATTACCCTAGAGCAAATCAGCGAGTTTTTGCGGGACTTGCGCATCAGCGAAAACGGACAGGCTTTCATTGTTGAGCGAACGGGTGAAATTGTTGCCAGTTCTACCCAAGAACCCCCCTTTGTTAACACGCAGGAACAGCAACAACGCCTGCAGGCTACCGCTAGCCAGTCACCTTTGATTCAAACTACAGCGCTAGCCCTGCTCAAAAACTTTGGCAGTCTCAATCAAATTACCGAGATTCAAGAGTTTAGCTTCTTACTAGCCAACAAACGCCAGCTTGTCAGAGTAGTGCCCTTTCAAGAGGGTAGCCGCCTCGATTGGCTAATTGTTACCGTTGTTCCCGAGGCTGACTTCATGACTCAGATTGCCGCTAGCAATCGCAAAACGCTTGAACTCAGTCTGATCTCTTTGTTAGTTGCTAGCCTGGTTGCAGGAATGACCTCGCGCTGGGTGGTGCGACCGATTCTCCGGCTTAACACAGCCGCTAAGCAGTTGGCCGTTGGCAACTGGGATCAGCCTTTACCAGAAGGGCGCTTTGAAGAACTCGCTGAACTAGCCATTTCCTTCGAACAGATGGCAGCTCAGCTCAAGCACTCTTTTGGCAGCTTAGAAGCCAAAAACGCCGAACTGCAACGCCTCGACCAAATCAAAGACGAATTTCTAGCCAATACTTCCCATGAGCTACGCACACCGCTCAACGGCATTATTGGTATAGCCGAATCCTTAATTGACGGGGCAACAGGGCCTCTGCTGCCGTTAACACGCGCCAATCTGGCAATGATTGTTACCAGCGGACGGCGGCTAGCGACGCTGGTAAACGACATTTTAGACTTTTCTAAAATGCGTCACCAAACCCTTGAACTCCAGCTCAAACCCATTGGCCTAAGAGAAATTTCTGAAATTGTGCTGGCGCTTAACCGACCTGTGGCCAATCAAAAGCAACTGCAATTGATCAACGCCGTTTCGCCCCATTTGCCTATGGTTCTAGCAGATGAAAATCGATTGCAGCAAATCCTGCACAATTTGGTAGATAACGCCGTCAAATTTACTGAAAACGGCATGGTCGGGATTTCGGCTCAGGTAGTGGTTAGCGAGTCTTACAGCTTATCTAGCTTCGGGTCAGAGGCCGCCGTCCCTCATTCCTATTTTTCTAAGCGGCCAGAACAACTGGCGATTACCGTCTCGGATACAGGCGTGGGCATTGCCGACGATCAAATACAGCGGATCTTTGAACCTTTTGAACAGGGAGATGGCTCAACCGCACGCACCTACTCAGGAACAGGGTTGGGGTTGGCGGTGACCAAGCAACTGGTAGAACTGCACGGCGGCACAATTCAGGTGATCTCCCAGGTAGGGGCGGGTTCACAGTTTGTTTTTACCCTACCGATCGCGCGATCGCTCTACGATCAGCCCCCTACCAAAGCTCCGCTGGCAAACCGGGGACTGCGGATAGAGCCACAGATTGTGATTCCAGTCGTTACCAGCGATTATTTATCGCTAGAAGAGACCTCTTTTGAAGCTCGCCTAGAACAAGAAACACAGCGGCTCTCGCTCAATCCAGAAATGCTCAAGATTCTGGTAGTTGATGACGAATTAATCAACCGCCAGGTAATCGCTAATCACTTGCAACTCCATCACTACGGCGTCTTACAAGCAGCCAATGGCCCAGAAGCGATTGAGCTGATTGAGAAGGGTTTGCGTCCAGACTTGTTGCTGCTCGACGTGATGATGCCCAAAATGACGGGGTATGAGGTGTGTCGGCAGATACGGCAGACCTTTCCAGCCCACGAACTCCCTATTGTGATGCTAACGGCCAAAAACCAGGTACCCGATATTGTAGAAGGGTTGAATGCTGGCGCTAACGATTATTTGTCTAAGCCAGTTTCAAAGGATGAGCTAATTGCCCGTATCGGCACCCATCTGCGCCTTTCTAAAATTAATCTGGCTTATGGTCGCTTTGTTCCCCAGGAGTTTTTGCAGTTTCTCAAAAAAGACAGTATTGTCGATGTGCATTTGGGCGATCAAGTAGAGCAAACCATGTCGGTTTTGTTTGCCGACATTCTGGATTTTACGCATCTTTCAGAACAAATGACGCCGGCAGAAAATTTCCGCTTCATCAACGCTTTTCTGTCGCGCATGGAACCTGCGATCGCCGAAAATGATGGCTTTATTGATAAGTACATTGGCGATGCCATCATGGCGCTTTTTAGCGGTGGTGCAGACGATGCCATTCGGGCTAGCCTTTCTATGCTCAAGCGTCTAGCCCTTTACAACGACAGGCGCATCCACAAAGGTTACGTTCCGATTCAAATTGGTATTGGCATCAATACAGGGCCACTGATGCTAGGTACAGTCGGCGGCAAAAATCGGATGGACAGTACGGTCATCAGCGACACCGTGAATGTAGCCGCGCGAATTGAACGCATGACTCGTCACTACCAGGTTTCGCTGCTGATTTCTCACTACACATTCTTGCAACTGCAAGATATGGGGCAGTACGCTATGCGCGTCGTCGATCGGGTGCAAGCCAGAGGAAAAAGCCAGTTTATTAGCGTTTACGAAGTGTTTGACGCTGATCCACCGCTTGTGCGCGATCGCAAGCTAGCCAGCAAAACCGAGTTTGAAACCGCTTTGATTTTGTATTATCAGCACTCTTATCGGGAAGCGGCGCTGAAATTTGAAGCTTGCCTAAAAGACAACCCTGCCGACTCAGTCGCTAAAGTATATATCGAGCAGTGTCATCACCAACTCGTGAGAGGATAAAGCAACGTTAACCAGCGATTTATTAATTTATCGGTTGAACGGTGAAAGCCTCATTCCCAAACGCTTAGCCCTCACGCCTGCAAATCTGGAAATGGCTCAAGCGTTGATTGACCTTTTTCAGCAGGCTGTTGGGCAACCGCAAGCTCAGCTTAACCAGCAGTTGCAAGCAGTTGAGGGAGAAGAAACCGACTACCGCATCAAGCGAGGCTTAGCGCATTTGCTACGCAGTGGCTTTAGCACCTTTGATATTGTCAGCCCCTTAGAGCCTATTGAACTGCGGCAACGCGTTTTTGCCCTATCCGCTCAATCCGTACCCAGCCCAGAACAAACCGAGCGATCGCTTCTTCACTTAGCCCAACACCTGAGTCAAGAACTTGAGCGAGAAATCGAGGTTGCTCATATTCGCCAAGGGCTGTATGCCGATTTGCAAGAAAACCGCATTTTAGTCACCTTTGAAGCACCCACACCAGAAGCTTTGCTTCATCGTTACAACCTTTCGCAAGTGCAGGGCGTTTTTTATCGAGCCAGTCAAATTACGCTCAATGTTCACCGCAACGATCCGGGCGAATACAAATTGATGTTTCGCTATCTCAAACTCTTTCGCTTAATGACCTATGTTGAAGGCGACGCCGATCATGGCTTTACCATTGCCATTGATGGCCCCACCAGCTTGTTCAAAGCCAGCACCCGCTACGGTCTTGACATTGCTAAGCTCATTCCAGCAATTTTGTATGTCACCCGTTGGAGCTTAACGGCAACCCTGCAAATTCGCGATACCTACAGCAACACAACCCGGCAAAAGCAGTTTACGCTCGATGCCAATTGTGACCTGGTTAGCCATTATCCACCGGGGCAACCCTATGACAGCCTGATTGAGTCTGCCTTTGCCGATCGCTGGCACAACCTCAAAACGCCTTGGCAGCTAGAGCGGGAAGTAGACCTTATTCCCATTCCTGGCAGCGTCATGATTCCAGATTTTCGGTTGGTGCATCCCGATGGCCGCACCTATCTACTTGAGATCGCGGGATACTGGCGACCGGAATACCTGCGCAAAAAATTCTCTCAGGTGCAGCAATCCCGGCGCAGTGACCTCATTCTCGCGGTTTCAGAACGGCTCAATTTAGATAAAGCGGGCGTTAAACTCAGTCAAACCCCTGCCAAAATTGTTTGGTTTAAGGATAAACTACAGCCTAAGGCAGTGCTGAGTTTGCTAGAAGCCTCTGAGTCGTCAGCTTAGCGTTTAACATTAGAAGCAATCCCAGACCTGCAGTTTATCTTGAGGAATTGACTGAGCGCGATCGCTTGCATTTCCTCAGAAAGCTAGGGAATATAGACTGGGTAAGCTGAGCAGAGTGTAGCAGTTTAACAGAGAGCTATGAGTACGGTCTTGATTGTGGATGACAGCTCAACCCTCAGAGAAATGATTTCGGGTCTTCTGATCAAGGCTGGTATGACGGTCATTGAAGCCAAAGATGGGGTTGAAGCCAAAGAGAAAATTCAAGCCAGTCCACCCGATTTAGTGGTGTTAGACATTGTTATGCCTAACATGAATGGCTATGAATTGTGCCGCTGGGTGAAGAGTAACGCGGGAACTGAAAATGTACCTGTGGTGATTTGTTCTTCCAAAGGAGAAGAGCACGATCGCTACTGGGGCATGAAACAGGGGGCTGACGCCTATATTGCCAAACCGTTTCGTCCGGCTGAAATGGTCGAAACGGTTAAACAGCTCTTGCGTAGCCGAGGATAGTTGACGCCAGCCTACTTTTGCTAAAAAAGCCGAATTTCCAGTCAATTCACTAGAAATCCGGCTTTTGTTGTGGCAATTTTCCGAAGGTACCTAGCGGCCTATACCGAGATAAAAGACCTAGCGACCAATACCGAGATAGCGGAATCCCGCTTCTTCAATAATGGCTTGATCGAGGAAGTTGCGACCATCAATCAAAATTGCAGAGTGCATAGACTCAGCCATTTTGACATAGTTGAGGTTCTTGAACTGCTTCCAGTCGGTAACTAGAACCAGCGCGTCACAGCCATCGGCTAGCAGTTCAGGATCCGTTTCAACAATTACCCCTGTCAAACCATCGCGTATGCCGCTTTGAGAAATAATAGGGTCATACGCTTTGACCTTAGCCCCAAGACGATTGAGTTCTTCAATCAACTTGAGCGAAGGCGCATCTCGCATATCGTCGGTATCTGGCTTGAACGTCAGCCCCAAGAGGCCAACTGTTTTCCCCTTAAGGATTTTCAAAACTTGTTGTAGCTTTTCTAGGGTGACCAACCGCTGACGCTGGTTTACCCGAATCGTGGCGTTGAGCAGTTCGGCCTCATAGCCGTAATCTTCGGCAGTGTGAACTAAGGCAGAAACGTCTTTCGGAAAACAAGAGCCACCCCACCCCAAACCAGCCTGCAAGAACTTGCTACCAATTCGAGAATCTAAGCCAATGCCTTTAGCCACTTGCACCACGTCCGCCCCAACGCGATCGCAGATATTGGCCACTTCGTTAATGAAGCTAATCTTAGTCGCCAAGAAAGCGTTGGACGCATACTTCACCATCTCTGCCGAGCTGAGATCAGTGACCACAACGGGTACGGCTGGCAAAGAGGGGTCTTCGGCAAACTGCCGCTCTACAATCGGGGTATATAGCTCTTTCATCAAGGCGATCGCCTTGGCGCTATTGCTACCCAAAACGATGCGATCGGGGTTGAAAGTATCGTAAACCGCAGACCCTTCGCGCAAAAATTCAGGATTGCTGACAACATCAAAATTTGCATCAATGACCGGAGGCGCTGCAACTGGCGCGCCTGCACCTACTAGAGCCTGCTTGCGCTCAGAAATACCATCTAGCACAATCATGCGTACCCAGTCCCCAGAACCAATGGGAACCGTAGATTTATTGACGATAACTTTGTAGCCGCCATTGAGATGCTCACCAATACCGCGAGCGACAGCTTCTACATAACGGGTATCGCTTTCGCCTGTGGGCAAAGCTGGGGTGCCGACTGCAATGAAGAGAATTTCACCGTGGCTAACGCCGGCGGCGAGGTCGGTTGAAAAACAAAGCTTGCCCGTTTCCATCGAAGACTTCATTAGCTCCGACAAACCGGGTTCGTAAATGGGCGATTGCCCAGATTTCATCAGTTTGACTTTTTCTTCGTTGTTGTCAATACAAACGACATCATGACCCGCATGAGCAAGGCACACACCCGTTACCAGGCCAACGTATCCAGTTCCAATTACACAAACACGCATAGGGCTGAATCCTCTTAAATGTCAGGGCTAATAGCTTCTAGAAAACTTTCATCAATCAACGCAGTAGCGAAGGCATGACTGCGGGCTGCTTTCGCTTTAAGGAGGCAAAACTCCCGGCGGGGCCATTACGAGAAAAGCAGGCATCATTTAGCGTTCCTCACAGGTTTAGATTAAATTAGCGAGTTTTAGACAGGGGTAGCCGCGATCGCCTTTTCTGCTGTTAAACGCTCTTTAAAGTCACGGATCGTTAACTCTAAGCCTTGCTGTAGCGGCACAGTAGGTTCCCAGTTCAGCCAGGTTTTGGCGCGGGTAATGTTCGGCTGACGACGGCGAGGATCATCTTGAGGTAGCGGCTCAAATTTTAGTTCAGCATCTGGATTAACCATGCTTTGAATCGTTTTTGCTAGCTCTAAAATCGTGTACTCATCCGGATTACCCAAATTAATAGGCCCCGTGTGATCACCATTCATCAAGCGCATCAATCCCTCAACCAAATCAGACACGTAGCAAAAGCTACGAGTTTGAGAACCCTGGCCATAAACCGTCAATGGTTTGCCTTGCAGCGCTTGCACAATAAAATTGCTGACGACCCGACCATCGTTTTCCAACATACGAGGGCCGTAGGTATTAAAAATTCTAGCAACTCGAATATCCACATCATTCTGGCGGTGATAGTCAAAAGCTAGCGTTTCGGCCACACGCTTACCTTCGTCATAACAGCTACGAATTCCAATAGGGTTAACGTTACCCCGATAGTCTTCTGGCTGAGGATGAACCTCTGGATCGCCATATACCTCTGAAGTAGACGCTAGCAAAAATCGAGCTTTAACCCGCTTTGCCAAACCCAGCATATTCAGCGTTCCCATCACGTTGGTTTTGATGGTCTTAACTGGATTGTACTGATAGTGAACTGGAGAAGCAGGACAAGCCAGATGATAAATTTGATCAACTTCTAGGCGAATAGGCTCAGTAATATCGTGACGAATGAGTTCAAACCTTGGATTACCAAACCAGCGGAGAATATTATGTTTGTGCCCAGTATAAAAATTATCGAGGCAAATAACCTCATGACCTGATTCCATCAGCCGATCAATCAGATGGGAGCCAATGAAACCAGCACCACCCGTGACTAAAATTCTCATAACGCTAACAAGTTGAGGAACATTAGGGACTAAACCTACACCAGTGTAAATCAGTGCTAATTCTTGCTAAGTCACAGCATTAACCTGCTGAGTAACCTGTCAAACCTAGATCAGCCGCTATAGGGGTCTAGGTTGGAGTACGCAGCCGGGGGTGGAAAGCTGCAACCACCTAGCTTGCAAGCAATCTAACAGAGGATTCACAGCGGAGTTGATCAACTCTGCGTGAGTTCACTAAAACTTCAACGCTCTCTAAAGGAATACCCAAAAAACACGGTTCCTTATCAGAGGGCGATTAGAGGTGGAGTATCGCAATCAAAAGGTTGGAAATCTGCCGCAAGGGAGAATAAAGATGAGCAAAAGACTCTGTTGCTTTTGTCTATTAGTTCGTGTTTAGTTTTTCGCTGTCAGCCTTTTCTATCTCTTCAAAGGGTAAAAATGACAGCTGAACAAAAGGGGCGGACTGCTTTTGTCAAAGCTAGATTGAGTGTCTAAGGCTCATCTGCAACATCAGTTTCTGGTTTGTTGGTTAAAGTTTGCCAGAAACCGCTAATGAACCAAACCGCAGCGGCCAGGAGCAGTAGCAGCATCAGCGGCGCGAGGCCAGCAAAGGGAGCCAGCACGCTGATTAAGAGTAATCCCAAGACGAAAATTGTAAGGTTGGGGCGATTCATGCTTTTGGCTCAGAAGACGTCATGATTAGGTTACAAACAATGACACCTATCTAGCCTCTAGCGTTCGAGACATTTTACCGCGACGGGGATGAGTCCGCTAATACAGTTACCACAAACAAACTCAACTATAGTGGCAAAAACGCACCCACACGAGGTTATATGCTAGTCACTCAACAACCCGTCTTGAGACGTTTTTGGTATCCTGTTGTCCCTGTAGAACAGCTACTAGAGACACCCACTGCGTTTGAACTGCTAGGCGAAAAACTCGTTGTGTGGCGCGATCAATCAGGTCAACCGGCTGCACTGCGCGATCGCTGCTGCCACCGCTCGGCTCAACTATCTTTGGGCAAAATCAAAGATGGCAATGTCTGCTGTCCGTATCATGGTTGGTCTTTTGACCCGACAGGCCGCTGCGTGCATGTGCCCCAAATTCACAAAGACAACTCGATTTCCCCTAGCTACCGGGTAGAAGCGTATCACTGTGCTGAGCGCTACGGCTATGTTTGGGTCTGCTTAGCCGATGAACCCTTGAGAGACATCCCTGGCATTTTAGAAGCTAATGACCCCACCTTTCGTTTGATCCACGAGTTTTATGAACCCTGGCACTGTGCGGGTCTGCGGGTGATGGAAAACGAAATGGATATGGCTCATCCAGCCTACGTTCATCCGACCACTTTTGGCAGCGAGGCTTACCCAACTCCCGACGCTATGGAGTTAGAAGAAACCGAGTGGGGACTCAACTATCGCAGTGTCTTGAAAGTTGTCAACCCTGAGCTGCAAAAGCAAAATCTCAAGATGGCGCAGGATCAAACTGTCCGCACCATGATGATGCGTTGGTTTATGCCCTTCACCGTCATGCTGCGGATTGATTATCCCAATGGATTGGCCCATGTCATTGTGAATACGATGACGCCAATTGATGATTGCACATCGCAAATGGTACAGTTTTGCCTGCGCAACGATACCGAAGCTGATGTTAAAGCCAGCGATGTGATTGCCTTCGATCGCGCTGTGACGTTAGAAGATAAGCGCATCCTAGAAACCACAGATTACGACGTACCGCTCTCTTTGTCGCAAGAGCAGCATATGGCTACCGATAAACCGGGTATTCTTATGCGCAAAAAAATGGCGGCTTTGCTCAAAGCGCACGGGGAAACTGAGCAAACTCGGCACCGAGTTGATTCACCCACGTTGCCCACCCGGCAGCTAGTTTTAGAGAAATAGCCGATGACTGGCAAGCTAACAACCCACGTTTTAGATACAGCCCGTGGTTGTCCGGCGGCGCAAATGGCGATCGCGCTCTGGCATATTGAGCCGGAAGCCGCAGCGCGATCGCTGCTAAAAACGGTGGTAACCAACGCTGATGGCCGTACCGATATGCCTTTGCTGATCGATGAAGATTTTCAAACAGGGAATTATGAATTAATTTTCTCGGTTGGGGCTTATTTCGCCCAGCATGTCAGTGACTTGCCCAACCCGCCTTTTTTAGACCAAATTCCCATCCGCTTTGCGATCGCAGACAAAAATCTGCACTACCATGTGCCGCTGTTGGTTTCGCCTTGGGCATACAGCACCTACCGGGGCAGTTGATCGCTAGCAGCTAACGTTTCCTAACGCCCAACCTGGCATTCAGCTACGGCAAAGGCTCCACAACTAACCAGCAAAGCGACCATTCGCCCCTTGGCAATGTCGCCATTTCGATGTTTGTCATAGAGCGTTTCGATAGGTGAGGGTTAGATCTAGCGGAGTATGCTGAAAGACTCTGGTTCCGCATCTTTGATAAGATCAAAGGCTTGCAATCGAAGTTAGCTGATCTGGCTAAGGAGAATCCTCAATGGCCCGCATGTATTACGACAACGATGCCAATTTAGATTTGCTCAACGGCAAAACGGTTGCCATTATTGGCTATGGCTCTCAAGGACACGCTCATGCCCTCAACCTCAAAGACAGCGGTGTGAATGTCTTAGTGGGCCTTTATGAAGGGAGTAAATCTGTCGCTAAAGCCGAGGCCGCAGGGTTGACTGTTAAGCCTGTTGCTGAAGCCGCCAAGGCAGCCGATTGGGTCATGATTTTGCTGCCTGACGAAGTACAAAAAACAGTTTATCAGCAAGACATTGAGCCGAATCTCAGCGAAGGCAACGTCTTGTTTTTTGCCCACGGCTTCAACATTCACTTTGGCCAGGTTGTTCCTCCTGCTCATGTTGACGTTGCGATGGTTGCTCCTAAAGGCCCTGGGCACCTCGTTCGTCGTACGTATGAGCAAGGCCAAGGCGTTCCTTGCCTATTCGCGATCTATCAAGATGCTTCTGGGCAAGCCCGCGATCGCGCTATGGCTTACGCTAAAGGAATTGGTGGCACTCGTGCTGGCATTCTCGAAACCACCTTTCGCGAAGAAACCGAAACCGATCTCTTTGGTGAACAGGTTGTTCTTTGCGGCGGCTTGAGTGAGCTGATTAAATCAGGTTTTGAAACGTTGGTAGATGCAGGTTATCAACCGGAGCTAGCTTACTTTGAATGTCTGCATGAGGTAAAGCTGATTGTTGACCTGATTGTAGAAGGCGGTCTGGCCAAGATGCGCGATAGCATCTCTAACACGGCAGAATATGGTGACTATAGCCGCGGGCCTCGTATTATCACTGACGAAACCCGCAAAGAAATGAAGAAGATTTTACAGGAAATTCAAACTGGGCAATTTGCTAAAGAGTTTGTCCTAGAGAACTTGGCTGGCAAAGCAGGTTTTACTGCCATTCGCCGCCGCGAAGCTGAACACCCGATTGAGGAAGTCGGCAAAGACCTGCGGGCTATGTTTAGCTGGCTGAAGAAAGTCTAGTTTTGGTATGCCCGCGGCTTATCGCTAAAGGCAAAGGGCTGAGGGCAGCAGGAAAGCGTTTCTGTCAGAGGCTTTCAGCCATTTTAAGTGGCTCAACGCTTATGGCCACAGCTATACGACGAAACCATTCTGAGTGAAGGTGGTCGGAGCACCGCCTTCACTTAGCACATAAGGTTGAATCAATGGACACAACTGGACTCGAACCAGTGACCCCTACGATGTCAACGTAGTGCTCTAACCAACTGAGCTATGCGTCCAAATGGATAACCAGATTACCATAGGCCAGAGAATCTATGCAATCCCTTTGGCCGAGATCAAGCGGCGTTATCTCGCTAGGATAGAAAAAAGTCAATTACGAATTTTATGGACTGGCAAGCGGTTGCAGGCAACTGGATTTTAGTCCCTTCTAAACCCAAAGCACTTATTCACTTTTTAGGGGGTGCTTTTGTGGCGACAGCTCCTCATTTAACCTATCGTTGGCTGCTAGAAGCACTAGGTCGCCAGGGTTATGCAGTTATTGCCACACCCTTTGTTAATACCTTTGACCACAAAGCGATCGCCCAAGAAGTTCTTACCACCTTTGAGCAGGGGTTGTACTATCTAAAAAAGCGAGTTTTAGGTCAAAGCTACTTACCTATTTATGGTTTAGGTCATAGCATGGGCTGTAAAATTCATTTGCTCATCAACAGCCTCTACGACGTAGAAAGAGCAGGCAATGTTTTAGTCTCATTCAACAACTATCCTGCCCGCCGCTCCATTCCGCTATTAGAGCAGATGATTAGCTTTGCACCTGCTTTCAACGTTGAGTTTATCCCCTCGCCCGAAGAGACGCTGCAGCTAGCAATTCAGCATTATGGTGTTCGCCGCAACTTACTAATTAAGTTTCAGCGGGACGATATTGATCAAACCCGATCGCTCTCGGATGTACTGATCCGGCGTTTTCCTGAATTGACAACCGTAAAAATTCTGCCAGGTACGCATACCACCCCGATCGCTCAGGACGTCGCTTGGGAACCGGGCGCTAGCTTTAGCCCATTAGATGCGATCGGGCAATTTATGAAGCAAGAATTTTATCGAGATCTTAACCAGCTCAAGCAGACGTTGCTACAGTGGCTCAACCCATTGGCTGTCATTTAGGTGCGGTGGCCGTCTACAAGAAAAAACATCTCGTTTGAGCCTAAAGGTTCAATCAAGATGTTTTCTAGATTTCCCTAATGCTGGGTATTTCTGCGCTACCGCAACTGATTCTTCAAGAGGTGGGCTGCACAGGTGAGTGAACGAGGCGATCGCCCTAGCACTAAAACTTTTCTAAAATTCTCTGCACAATCTGCATACCCGTCACCGCCTGCCAGCCAAACAAACCAACCAGCACAGCATTGAGCGTAATGTGAGTGTAGCGAGCAGCCTCATTACCCTTTTGCATAAGAGGCACCAATGAGGCCGAAGTGGCAATGAGCGCCGTCATCCCCAAACCTGCCAGCAGATGAGGCCCAAAAAACAGCTTACCGTTATTAATATAAGTAACTGCCATGCCCCCGATTGAACCAATTACCATAAAAGCCAGCAAAACAGAGCCAGCCTGATGGTGGCGAATACTGTATCGTCCTTGAATCAGTGCTTTCTTCTTCTCTTTGTCTTCAACGGTACGAACTCGACGAGATTGAATGCCTAAATAAAGGGCGTAAAGGGTCAATGCTAAAAGACCCCACATAATAACGGGATGAATAAAATTCAGCCAAGGTTTGATAGGTTCGAGCGCCTCTAAATTCATAAGTCTTTTGCTGAGTAATGTCTTCACAAAAGTTAGCATAATTTCTCGCTATGTGAGAAAGCTAAGATGATAAAACTAGCTTCTCTTAGAAGCCCAGCTCTCAGGGGCAAGCCGATCGCTATAAAGGGGATGCCTAATAGCACTCAAGCAGGCTGCGATTTGTTCAGTTGTACTGGCTGATACCTAATATTGAGGGGAGACTTGATTAACCATGAAACTGCGCTGGAAATCGCTGCTAGTGGCTTTCAACAGTTCGCTTTTGTTGGGTAGCAGTGGGCTGTTAGGAGGCGACATTTGGCCGCGATCGCTTTCGGTACAAGCCCAATTAATTGAGGTTGAGGTCGATCAAAATAGCGCAGCCAGTTCTGCTGATAAGCCACCCGCTTCTTCGACCGCTGACCCCAGCGATCGCCTACCTGAGGCCGCGGCGGCAGATACTCACGCAGAAAATGCGCCTGAACTTCCCCCAGAAGCAAGCGAAACACCAGGCGAACCAGAAGCAGCCAACCCCGCTACCTCGCAGCCCAGCCCAGACGAGTTGGCTAGGCAACAATTGCTGATCGAAGCAGATCAGCTTTTTTTAGCAGGCGATACGGCTGCGGCAGAACGGCTATATCGCCAAGCCAAACAAGCACTACCTGAAGGCGAAACCGATTGGGTGTTACCTGAACCCGTTTTAACTGCGGAAAATTTGCCCCCAGGAGCCGCTGTTTACTGGCAAGAGGCTGCAGCCGGAACGGAACTGGGCTTAGAAACGCGTACGCTGGTGCCGCTGAAGCTTTTAGTTGAAGAATATCCGGCGTTCATTCCAGGGCATATTCGCTACGCTCAAGCGCTGATTGAATACGATCGCTTAGACGAGGCGATCGCCGTGATGGAGGCGGCAGCGACTCGCTATCCGGCTCAGCCCGATCTGCTTATGGCTCAAGTCGATGTGCTCATGAGCGCGGAGCAATGGATTGAAGCTTCCATCGCTGCCCGCCAGTTTGCGGTGCTCAATCCTCAGCATCCTGAGTACAACGCAATGCTCGATCTAGCCAGCACAAACCTAGATCGCTTTCGTCGGCAGCTACGACAAGAGATTCAAGGCAACGTGATTGGCAATATTGTGACTGGGGCACTGGGCTATGTATTGACGGGAGGTTTGTTTGGCCCCTTTTCAGCGCTGGATTCGACTTTATTGCTATTACAGGGAGAAAGTGGTATCGGCGATCGCGTTTCTGAGCAAGCTCGCCAACAGCTGCCGCTGATTGAAGATCCAGAAGTGCTGGCTTATATCAACGGTTTAGGCGAACGACTGGCTCGCGTGGCTGGGCGTGACGAATTTGATTATGAATTTTACGTCATCCTTGATGAGCGTCTCAACGCGTTTGCCCTCCCTGGCGGTAAAATTTTTGTCAATGCTGGCGCAATTCTCAAAACCGAGTCTTCTGCCGAACTAGCAGGGCTGTTAGCCCACGAAATTTCTCATGCTGTGCTTTCACATGGGTTTCAGCTAGCTACAGAAGGGAACTTGACCGCAACGCTAGCCCAGTATATTCCGGTACCTGCTGTAGCTAATATTGCTACTGGCTTGGTGGTTACTGGCTACTCCCGACAGATGGAACGGCAAGCCGATGTCATGGGAACCCAGATTCTGGCAGCTAGCGGCTATGCGGCTGATGGCCTCTATCGCCTGATGATTAGCCTTGATCAAGAAGCCGAAGAACGGGCTGGCTTAAGCTGGTTTGCGACTCATCCCAGTACCGACAACCGCATTCTGTATTTAGCCGAACTGGTTGAGAATGGAGGTTACAACCGCTTTACATACGAAGGCGTCGAACCTCATTTAGAAATTCAGCAGCGCGTTGCTGCCCTTTTAAAGGAATACGAGTTGCAGGAACGCTTAGAGACCGATCAATAGTCAAGCCAGACTGTTGCAATTCTTAAACTGCGCAACGAGGTTTAAGGGCTTTGAGGTTGATAAACTAAGGGTCATGATTGGGAGATGCTGTCTGGCTGATCCCCCAAACTCAACTTTGCCAAAACTGCGGGCTAAAAGGCTATTAGCAGCTTCAACCGCGATCGCCGAACGTCGGCGCAACCCTCATAAGCAAGTATTAAACGACTCATGGTAGATTCCCTCAAAAAACCTGATTTTCAAGAAATAAGACCCGGCGTCAAGGCACCCGCCCAGGATACAATTCTGACGCCTCGGTTCTATACCACTGACTTTGAGGAAATGGCAGAGATGGATATCTCTGTCAATGAAGGGGAGCTAAAAGCCATCCTGGAAGAGTTTCGGGCTGACTATAACCGCCATCACTTCGTTCGTGATGAGCAGTTCAATCAGTCTTGGGATCATATTGATGGTGAGACGCGGAAGCTCTTTATCGAGTTTCTAGAGCGCTCTTGCACGGCTGAATTTTCTGGTTTCTTGCTTTACAAAGAACTGGGACGTCGCCTCAAAGACAAAAGCCCAGTTCTAGCGGAGTGCTTTAACCTGATGTCGCGCGATGAAGCCCGTCATGCGGGTTTTCTTAACAAGGCAATGTCAGACTTTAGCCTCCAGCTTGATTTAGGCTTTTTGACCAAAAGCAAAAAGTACACTTTCTTCAAGCCTAAGTTTATTTTCTATGCCACCTACCTCTCTGAGAAGATCGGTTACTGGCGTTACATTACAATCTATCGCCATCTAGAGTCTCACCCAGAAAACCAGATTTACCCAATTTTCCGCTTCTTTGAAAACTGGTGCCAAGACGAAAATCGTCATGGTGACTTTTTTGCAGCCTTGATGAAAGCTCAGCCGTCTATTCTCAATGATTGGAAGGCAAAGCTGTGGTGTCGCTTCTTCTTGCTGTCAGTCTTTATCACCATGTATTTGAACGACTTGCAGCGCAGCGATTTCTACCAGTCTATCGGCCTAAATGCCAGAGATTACGACATTCACGTTATCCGTAAGACGAATGAGTCAGCCGGACGGGTTTTTCCAGTCATTCTTGATGTTGATCATCCCAAATTTGTGAAGCTGATGGATGAGGCTGCTGCTAGTAATGCCAAGCTTAGCGAAATTGGTCGTTCCAAGCAATCTCAACCGCTTAAGTTACTGCGTCGTTTGCCCCATATTGCGGCAATTGGGCTTAAAGTTGTTCAGCTTTATCTGCTCAAACCAGTGGATGTTACCTCGCTACGGGCAGTAGTGCGCTAAGCAGCTCGTTACGCGTAAATTTCCACCCCCTTAGGCGGCTCTGGCGTTCAGAGCCGCTTTTCTTTGCTGCCGTCGAACCGCTAAGGCGTTAGCATAAAGGCTGTTTTGTCTGCTCTGTTGGGAGCAAAGTTACGCAGTTTGCAGTCAAAGATGATACATATTGCCAAAGGCAGAAGACTGAAGGCAACATGAACGATTTTCGCTCAGCGGCTTGCTGCGTTTAAGGCTCTCACTCTTGGTGAAGACAGCCATCTCTCTATTGGCCCTAAGCAACTCCGCGACTTTGTCTAGCGTGACATCTAACGATTCCGATTGGCCAATCTCAAAAGTCATTTGCATGCGTTTTGACCAACCTCAACGGGCTTTACTACTTAACTCTTTCCAAAAAGCAAAGGCTAAGCTTTCTACCGGGAAAACCTGGGTGAGTAGCTTGGTGGGGCTATGTTTTTTTTTACCTGGTTCGGCGATCGCCAAACCTGAAAACACGGAAGATAAGAATGCTGTAGATGGCGTGGAGATTGCGCCCGAACTGATTGAAGCAAGCCCCGTTTTGCAGCGATGGCTAGAAGACGTACCTGATGTGTTGTCCGAAATTCGTCACGATCCTAGCTTTCGAACCCGCTTGCACGTGGGGTATGTCAGCTTGCCGTCGAGTCAGGCTACTAGTGGATTTCAGGTGGGTATTGAAGATGTATTTATAGGTCGCACTGGATTAACGCTGAGCGGAGATTATCAAGCCAGTTTTGAGGGCGATCGCCAATCTTACGGCGCAGACCTACGCTATTACGTTTTGCCTTTGGGCAATTATGTCAATATTGCCCCTGTAGTTGGCTATCGAGTATTAGAAACTGACCACTACGAAGTAGAGGGTTTGAATTTGGGGCTACGCCTGCAAATCGTCCCGTCCCGTCCGAGTGCAGCCGATGTATCTCTAACGCAAACTTGGGTTGCTCCCCGCAGTGGTGAAGAAGTTGGTTTGACAACGTTGTCGTTTGGCTATGCCGTGACTCCCCAATGGCGACTGTCTACCGATATTCAATTGCAAAATTCAAGGCAGCACTCAGAGCGGCAAATCGGTGTGGCGGTTGAATGGATGCTTTGAGGGTGATGCCGCCAGGAAATTATGCTAATTTTAAATCTGAGCTGACCTGCTGGGTCAGATAGGATGCTTATGGTTAAATTTTGGGGATGGGAGGTGTTGCTATTTTTCTCAGCAGGTTCGCTAAAGCCTTGAGTTTTGTAGTACTTTACTATTTTTGCTAAATAGATCGTAGACGCAAAGACATCAGAACGATATGACCCAGGTTGTAGTTGGTGAAAACGAAGGAATTGAATCCGCACTGCGTCGTTTCAAGCGGCAGGTTTCTAAAGCAGGCATTTTTTCAGAGGTTAAACGGCGTCGCCACTTTGAAACACCTCAAGAGAAACGTAAACGCAAAGCGGTAGCTCGTCGTAAGAAGCGCTTCCGTTAACACCCCGATTCGTTAAACCTTTCTAGCTGCGATCGCGCTGAAGCTGCAAAAATGGCAGCCTGGGTGCGATCGCGTAAGTTTAAACGGCCTAGTATACTCGTGACATGATTTTTGACGGTTCCCTCCGACAGGTAAAGAGCGGCAGCAATTTCGCGGTTGTTAGCCCCCTGCCCAATCAGAGCTAGCACTTCTCGCTCACGTGGGGTAAGTGAGCTAAAGCCGGGGGGCAAGTCTGTTGCAGCTTCTTTGAGACGTTGAGAAGTTTGCATCTGAGCCATTGCCTTTTGCCAAATGCCAGGGCCAAACTGACTGTAGCCGCGCTGCACCGCCCGTATCGCTTGGGCGAGTTCTTCAGAAGGGGTGTCTTTGAGCAGGTAGCCGAGTGCGCCAACTTGCAGCGCTTGAGCTACCTGCTCATCGTCATCAAAGGTCGTCAATACTAGTACCTTCAAGTCAGGAAATTGTTGCTGAATGGCTGCGGTAGCCGCGACGCCATCCATTCCGGGCATCCGAATATCCATCAGCACCACATCGGGACAATTTAGGCTTGGATAGAGACGGGCGATCGCGGCTAAGGCAGATTCGCCATTGTCAGCTTCTCCTACAATATTGAGATCGGCTTCCAGTTCTAAAAGCGCTCTCAGCCCCTGCCGAATCAGGCTTTGATCATCAACCAAAAAAACTCGGATCATCCGTTTTCTCCCGCTTGAGGTAGCCAAACCTGAAGGCAGCACCCCTGTCCTGGCTGGCTGCTAATCTGGCAACGACCGCCCAAGCTTTCTACCCGTTCTTGTATTCCTCTTAAACCAAAGCCGCTTGAGGTTTGGACTGGGTCAAAGCCACAGCCATTGTCTTGAATTTTGAGATAGACCTGGCGGCCTGACTGCAGCACGAGATCAACTTCGCTGGCTTGAGCATGTTTGTAAATATTGGTCAGCGCTTCTTGCACAATGCGATAGAGCGTCGTTTTGAATTTATCTGGCAGTTCAACCAGTGCTATCTGGCAGCGCGGCTGAATGCCGGTGGTGCCTTGAAACTGCTGAATCAGAGCCGCGATCGCAGGCTCTAAGGGCTGATCTTGCAACGGCTCGTCTCGTAGCGCCGACACAGATTGGCGAACATCTTGCAAGGCTGTAGAACCTAACCGTTTAGCCTCTCTGAGAAAAGTAAACGCCTTTTCAGGGTTGGCCTGCCACAGTTTCAGGGCACTTTCTAGCTGAATATTTAACGCTGTTAACGAATGACCCAATGAGTCATGTATATCGCGGGCAATGCGACTACGTTCCTGAGACATGGCTAACTGCTCGATTTTTGTAGCAGATTGACGAAGCTGCTGATTAGCCTGCTTAAGCTGAGTTTGGCTTTGGCGTTCAGCTAAGAGCGCATTGACCAGCAACATCACAAAGGCTAATGAGAGACTAAACAAAAAGACAAAGTTGAGCTGAAACGGTATCAGTAGACGATTGACCCGAGCTTGGACAAAAGGTGAGAGCCGCTCCCCTAACCACTGTAATCGCAGTTGCACAGTAGACAAAAACAACACAAACGCGGCTCCAGCCACCATCAGCCGCCCCGGCCAGACAAACATAAAACAACTGCGAATAACCAAGACTAAACACAAAAATGGAAACAGCCTCAACCCAGCCGTACCCAGTCCAGAGGCTAACAAAATCAACCCTATTTGAGCTGCAACATGCCCTAAGCGATAGCGGATCTTGCCTGTTGGTAAATATAGCCCCAACAGCGCAAACAGCAACGTACTCACTGTCACTAAGGCTGGAAAATGCGGAAGGCGGGGAAACACAGGTGGCATTAGCTCACTGGCGATCGCCATAGCAAGTAAAGCCCACTCTAAATAGAGCAAAAAAGGAAAAGGATGATTTTGGTAGCGAATCGGCTGAGATATAGGCATATATAGCTTGTTGTCACCAGCCGATGATGTTTGCGGCGGCTCAACAGGTTAAAAAAGTCAGGCTTTGCCATAACCTTGACAGCAGGCAAGATGACTCAGCTTTGAAGATAATCTAGGTAGCTAGGCTTTTTCTACCAGCAGTCAGTGAGGGATAGCTGCCGAGGCTTTCAGCGGATACACGCTTGAGCAAGCGAATCAGTCTACGCAAGTGCTAGTAGCCAACTCGTCTGCCTCTTCTAGGGTAGTCACGTTTTCGTCTAGGCAAAAAAGCTGTTGCTGTAGGTTCTGCTGAGTCGCTAGCACCTCGGCAGTGTCGCTTGCTGCTTCGTTCATCTCAATGAGCTGTACCAGTGTTTCTAAGCAAGCATTCATGGCTGCAGCAAACTCATAGCGGGTGAGTCGCTGGTCGCCGCGAAACGTACCGTCCGGATAGCCCGTCATACAGCCATATTCGGTGACTAAGCGCTGTACTGCGGTATAAGCCCAATGAGTGGGGGATATATCGCTGGGCTGTTGCTCATCAGGTGCCGTCTGAGCGATCGCTGCAGGCACAACCCCAGGTTCAGCCCCGGCGATCGCCGCTGAGGCTCTTAGCCCAGATAGCAGAGCTATAGCTACCAGCACCAGTTTGCTGAAAGCGATGCGCATGGTTTTACCTATCTATTAAAGGTTAGAACTAAGGCTCAGCGCGATCGCTGAGAACCCCTTAACTGATAGCATAGACAATCTGACCGATGCATCGGTCAGTGACCTGTCGCCTTCTTTTATAGACGCAGTTTTAGCGTATCGGTGCCTGTGATGACGACCGTAACTGTGCCAGCTACAACCGCTAATATTGGCCCTGGCTTTGACTGTTTGGGGGCAGCGCTTAGCCTCTATAATCGCTTTCACTTTTCGCTACATGACGGCGATCGCTTCGAAATTCGGGCTAAAGGGCTAGCAGCAGAGCGCGTCTCCACTGGGCCAGACAACCTTGCCTACCAGTCATTTTTAAGGCTATTTCAGCAGATCGAGCAAGCTGCACCGCCCATTCGCATTGAAATCGACTTGGCCGTACCGCTCGCGAGGGGGCTGGGCAGTTCTTCTACCGCCATCGTGGGTGGACTATTGGGCGCGAATGCGATCGCGGGTTCACCCCTTCAGCAATCTGAGCTTATGGCGTTGGCGATCGCTATTGAGGGCCACCCCGATAATGTCGTGCCTGCTCTACTAGGCGGTTGCTGTTTAGCCACGACAGACAGCCGTGAGCGTTGGGTTATTTGTGATATTCCCTGGCATGAGTCCATCCAAGTTGTCGTGGCGGTGCCGGATTTTCAGCTTTCAACGGCGACTGCTCGTCAGGTTTTGCCTGACAGCTACCCCAAAGCTGACGCTATTTTTAACACCGCTCACTTGGGGCTATTGCTACGAGGCTTAGAAACAGCAGAACCCGACTGGCTAGCAGCAGCGATGAGCGATCGCATTCATCAGCCTTACCGCCAAGCTTTAATCCCCGGATACGACGATGTCTATCAAGCCGCGATCGCCGCAGGGGCGCACGGTCTGGTAATCAGTGGTGCTGGCCCCACCCTTCTAGCGCTGACTGCTGCCGACTCAGCTAACTCCGTAGCGCAATCGATGACTCAGGCTTGGGCTAATTCAAAGGTTAAAGCGATCGCTCATATTTTGGCGATCGACTTTGAGGGCGCTAAAGTCAGCCAATAGCCAGGCACATTTAACCGTTGGGGTCGCCAGTACTTGCTAGCCGCAGACACCCCACACTAATGGCTTGCTTTTAAAGCACACTTAGCAAAAGTCAGCAAAAAACAAATATTTTCTACAATAATCAGCTTTTATTTACAAAAAAGCTTGAAAGAGAAGTATTCACTCACACACGCTTGCAGCGATCAGGTGGACTACTTCAAGCCAGGATGTTTACAAATCCTTGATGGAACCTGATTTTTTCAAAATTTAGGCAATTTACACTTATCAAAAGTTCACTAAGTTTTCTATACTGGCTAGGGGCGCATCAAAATAGGTATTTATCCTTATGCCAAAGTCCGGTTAGTTCGCCTAGTCAACTCCATTCAGCGTCAGAGGCATTGAATGCTGGATTCCCCCGACCTTAATCCGCTTGATTGGGCCGCTGCGAAAACGGTTGCTTCCTTCAGAAGCTCTCACACCGCCTAGATGCTCTATTCAGCTCTGCTAGACAAACGCCTAAACCGGATCCTCACTGCGCTTTTGTTATTTATTGACCTCACGTGAATTGTGATGATTAGCGAACAATTTCCGTGGCTGACGACCCTAATCTTATTCCCCTTGCTGGCAGCCTTACCGATTCCTCTGCTGCCCAGCAACAAAGGTAAGCTCATTCATACTTATGCTCTGGGGGTAGGCTTACTAGAGTTCGGCCTCATACTATTTACCTTCGGTCGTTATTACGACTTACAAAGAGCTGGCTTCCAGCTAGCCGAAACCTACGCTTGGATTCCACAAATTGGCTTGAACTGGTCGGTTGCGGCTGATGGTTTGGCGATGCCGCTGGTGATTCTTTCTGGTTTGGTTACAACGCTAGCTCTCTTGGCTTCTTGGAACGTTACCCACAAACCCCGACTTTATTTCTTGTTGCTGCTGACGATGTTCAGCGCTCAGGTGGGTGTTTTTCTAGCCCAAGATATCTTGCTGTTCTTCCTCATGTGGGAGCTTGAGCTAGTTCCCGTTTATCTACTGATTTCCATCTGGGGAGGTCAAAAGCGTCTTTACGCAGCAACCAAGTTTATTCTCTACACGGCGGTCGCTTCGGTCTTCATCTTAATTGCTGCTCTGGGAATGGCCTTTTATGGAGACACCGTTACTTTCAATATGACTGAGCTGGGTTTGAAGGATTATCCCCTCGCCTTTGAACTATTCGCCTACTCAGGCTTTTTAATTGCGTTTGGCGTCAAGCTACCCATTTTTCCTTTCCATACTTGGCTGCCGGATGCCCACAGCGAAGCGCCCGCTCCTGTCTCCATGATTTTGGCGGGTGTTCTGCTGAAAATGGCGGGCTACGGCTTAATTCGCATGAATATTGAAATGCTCTCAGACGCTCACCTTTACTTTGCGCCTGTGCTAGCGGTCTTTGGCGTGATCAATATTCTGTACGCTTCTCTAACAGCCTTTGCTCAAGACAACCTCAAGCGTCGTTTAGCCTACTCTTCAATTGCGCACATGGGTTTTGTCCTGTTAGGGTTAGCAGCTTTCACTACGCTAGGCATCAGTGGAGCACTGCTACAGATGATCTCTCATGGTCTGATTGCAGCAGCCCTCTTTTTCCTTTCCGGCGTCACCTACGAGCGAACCCATACCTTGGCAATGGAAAAGATGGGGGGTATGGCGAAATCTATGCCAGTCGTGTTTGCTCTCTTCACGGCGGGCGCGATGGCTTCTTTGGCTTTACCTAGCATGAGTGGGTTTGTAGGCGAGCTGTCTGTCTTCCTGGGTCTGGCTACTAGCGATGCTTATAACACCCTTTTCAAAGCGTTAGTAATTGTGCTGGCTGCCGTGGGGGTCATTCTCTCGCCCATCTACTTGCTCTCCATGCTACGTCGAATTTTCTACGGTGAACCTAGTCAAGCTTTAGCAGACATTTCTGCTCAGTTTTCTGACATCAAACCGAGAGAATCCTTTATTGCCCTCTGTTTGTTGGTTCCTATCATTGCCATTGGTTTGTATCCGCAGTTGGCAATTCAAACTTACAATGTCAAAACGGTGGAGGTGGCTAATCGCGCTCAAAGCGCCCTTCCTCTAATTGCTAATCAGTCTGTGCCGCTTTATTCGCAGATTCTGGCCGCGCCGCAGTTGACGGCTGTTAATCCGCAAACAGAGGAGGAAACCATTTTCGACTAATCCACTCCTTGAGCCGAATGCTACTGAACGACGGGCTAAAGCAATGGCCCGTCGTTTTGGTTTGTAGAGCGGGTCAAGCGTTCTCTGCCTGCTTTAGAATCAAAAGATCTAATATCAAATAAATAGGTTGGCTAGTAAATAGGTTGGCTAGGCTCTGAAGGGTTGATAAGCAGACAATGGTAGATCCAGA